>CAITBU010000276.1 GCA_903890595.1 uncultured Holophagaceae bacterium
CTCAGGGCTGGGACGGCGGCCGCACTTCGGGGGGGCCGGGGTGGGTGCTGAACCAGAAGGTGCCCGCCAGAACCACGGTGAGGACCGCCACGGTGCGGGGCAGGCCCCGGCCGTGCCAGAGGCTGTCGAACCAGGTCTGGAATTGGCTGGCCACCACGTTGGCCTTGCCGCCGATCATCTCCATCTGGCGGAGGTACTTCTTGCTGTCCTCGGGCTCAAAGCCCAGGGGGTTCGGGGCGGGGGGCGGCGTCAGCACCCACAGGCTGGCGGCCAGGCCCAGACCTGCACCCAGGATCAAGGCCGTGATCTGGGTTACCCGGGTGCGTCGAGTAACGGGATCCTGGCCCAAGTGGCGGCGCCAGGGGGCCTCGGCGAGCCGCGCCGCATCCCGCTGGGTCAGCTGAGCCTGGATGGCCTGGATCTGACGCTCTGGCAGACCCTGCCCCCGCCGTGCCAGCTCCGCCAGCGCCGCCAATACTGCCTCCGTGCGGTAGCCCAGTGGCTGCTCCGCATAGCGCCGCAGCTCCGCCTCGGACAGCGTGGGAATACGGCTCTGGAACGAATCGGGCATGGGGCTTTCGCGCGGGCGGCTGAGGGCCGAGTCCCCAGTCTACGGGAGGGGGGGTGTCCCGCAGGAGTAGGATCGGGGTATGCGCGCAGCGGAGCGGCACTTCCGGCAGCTGGTGGATGAGGCCCTGGCCCTGATCCCCGCTGAGTTTCGCCCCTACCTGGAGGGCGTGGCGGTGGTCATCGAGGACTGGGCGCCCGACGACCTGCTAGATGAGCTGGGCGTCCCCGAGGACGAGACGCTCTATGGTCTGTACTCGGGTCGGGCCCTCACGGAGGGGCTGCCGGAGGCCGGGGATATGCCGCCCCGCATCACCCTCTATCGCGGACCACTGCTGGAGGACTGCGCCGACGAGGCGGAGCTGCGCACTGAGATTGCCACCACCGTGATCCACGAGATCGCCCACCACTTTGGCATCGGTGAGGAGCGGCTGGAGGAGCTGGGCTGGGGGTGAGGGCGGCTAGCTATCAGCGATCGGCTGTCGGCTATCGGCTTTCAGCTATCAGCTAAAGCCGGAGCGGAGCCCTGGGGTCGGAGCCGGCAAGTCATAGGGATTGAGATCCGCCTGCTCCGCCGAGTGGCTGTGCTCCCTCGGCTTTGCCAAGGGCTTTATCGAAGGTGGCGAGGGGCAGGTGCCCTGCGCTGCGGGCCTTCTCGAGTACCACGCAGTCGCTGAAGCCCACTTTCGTAGTGGCCTGGTAGAGCTCCAGGCCGGCGCGCACCACCAGGGGGTCTTCCAGGGCCAGGTCTTTGTTGTCGATAATCCGCTTCAGGGCTTCGACCAACTGCGGCTTGCCGCAGCCATAGACCGACTCGAGCACCCAGATCGTTTCAATCAGGACCACTTGCGCGACCCAGACCGGGCCATGCTCCTGGATGAAGGCCCGCGCCGCCGGGCTCTGCACAGGGTCATCCCCGGTCAGGGCACGGACCAGGACATTGGTATCAACGGACCGCATGTTTGGCCCTCATGGCGGCCCTGATGCCTTCCTTCATTTCCTCGTCGGTCTTGTGGATGCCTTTGGGCAGCTTGAGGGCCTTGCGGACATCCTCCAACGAGTACTGCCCCGCCTTCGCCACGACCAGGCGCCCGTTCAGGGTGTCCCAGTTGATGACCTCACCTGGGGCCAGGCCGAACTGCCGCATCACGCTCACGGGGATGGACACCTGCCCCTGGGCCGTGATTCTGGATTGACCAATGTTCATGGGCTACCCCCGTCCATTACAAGGGTAATCCATTACTTGGTTAATGCAAGGCTGCTGTTAGTGGAGTTCCGCCTCAGGCCAGCATCAGCGTCCCGAAGGGGGAGCCCATGATCGGGGGCATGCCCGGGGCGCGCTCTTCGTAGAGGCCGGCCAGGCCCGCATCTGGGTGGTGGGGGGCACCGGCGGGGGGCAGCACCTCCAGGAAGCAGACCCGGGCGCACAGGTTGGCGGCCAGGGCCTCCTCGTCCCCGTCCATGGCTTGGGTGGTGCGGAGGGCCCGGGCCACGGCCTTGTGGTGCCGCAAGCGCTTGAGGAGCCGCTCCAGGGTGCCGGCGTAGGTCTCCAGCGGCAGGGGCGACCCCAGCTTCGCCAGGCGGTCCAGGGTGCTCAGGGCGTGGAGCAGGACCGGGATGGGGACGCGGGTGCTGCCGGGGTCCCCCCGGAGGCGGGCGTGGAGGGCGTTGAAGGCCTCGATGGGGCCCGGGAGGCGCGCCTTGGCATAGCCCGCTGCATGGGCCAGGTGCGCTCCGAAGAGAAGTCTGGTGCCCCGGTCCCCCAGATCGTAGGGGGCGGCATGGGAGGCCTCCATCACGGCCTCGAAGGCCTGGCGGAGGAAGCGGTCCATGAGAATTCCCGGGGCGAAGTTGCGCATGCGTGCGGCGTGCGTGAGGGTCAGGCCCAGGCGCACGAACTGGCCATCGCCGATGCGGAGGTCCTGGAGCAGGTCGGACTGAATGACGCGGACCGCAGCATAGATCCCGGCCCGCTGCTCGGCCTGGGCCTCGTCCCAGACCAGGCCGCCGTCCACCAGGAAGAGGTCTGCGGCGTAGGGCAGGTGCCACCCGGAGGCTGCCACCGAGCTTGGCACCAGGGCGCGCATGCGCTGGAGGAGGTCGTGCAGGCGCTCCCGGTTGCACCAGAGGTAGGCCCGCTTGGGCTCGCTGCGGGCCATGCGCAGGAGGCGCACGAGGAAGGCGATCTTGGCCCGGAGGCTGCGGGTGTGGGAGAACAGGGAGATGCGGTCATAGGCTTCGAGCAGGCGCTCGTATTCACCCACCAGGGCCGAGGGCCGTTGACCCAGGGCCATGCCCTCCAGGAAGAAGGCCAGCAGACCCCCGGGGTCCTCCCGCAGGTGCTGGGCGCTGGCGCTGTGGTGGGTGAGGGGGCCAAAGGCGGTCTGGAGCACCGGCTCAAGGTTCTCGAAGATGGGCGCTTCGGGCAGGGCCGCCTCGCCTGCAGGGGTGAGGGTGAAGTAGCCCTCCGGCTCCACCAGGGTGCCTGGGGGGATCTGCTTTTGCAGGAGGTCGATCTCCCGGTCCGTATCGGCCAGGCGGTCCAGGCCCTCCCGCCCCTCCACCTGGAGGTAGTCCTGGATGCGGTCCAGATGCCCCGGCACTTCGGCCAGATCCACCACGCCCCGCACCTGAATCTTGAGCAGCCGCAGCAGCTCGTGGAGCTGCGTCACGTCCGGATCCTCGGGCCCCGGCGTGGGAGGCTTGCCGATGGGGAGCATGCCCACCAGGCGGAACCTGGGTGCCATGCGCCGGTTGAGCCGGTCCACGCAGCCCCTGGCCTCGAGGATGTGGCGGTGGGTCTCCTGGAGGGCCTCGTAGCGGGCCTCCAGGCTGGCCTGCTTGGGCCGCTCATCCTTGCGGAGGAGGCCCTGGGCCAGCAGATCCTCCAGCCCCGCCCTGCCAACGACCTCCAGCGGCACCGCCTCATGGGCCGCCAGCAGCTTGAGGCAGTCAAGGGTGGTGGTGGGTGGGGTCATCGGGGGTCCAGAAGTCCGGGCGGGTGCATGCCCGCTGGAGTGTCATCGGCTTGTACCCCGTCCTGGTCAAGTAATTGGTTGAGCGCCCGCAGGAGCTTTGGCTCCTTCAGACAGAGAAAAAGACCACGCAGCCAGTCCTGGCTGCGTGGTCTTTTTCTAGGACCCGTGGGGGCCTTAGCCGTTGGTCTTGACGAACTGCTCCATGAAGTCCACCAGGGTCTTCACGTTGTCCACGGTCACCGCGTTGTAGCAGCTGACGCGGATGCCGCCGATGTCGCGGTAGCCCTTGAGGCCCACCATGCCGGCCTTCTTGGCGTCCTTGACGAACTGGTCATCCAGCTCGGGGGTGGGCAGGAAGAAGTCCACGTTCATGAGGCTGCGGTGGGCCTTCTCGGTGACGAAGCCGCGGTAGAAGCCCGGGTGCTTGTCGATGCAGCCGTAGAGCAGCTCACCCTTCTTGCGGTTGTTGGCCTCGATGGCCTGCAGGCCGCCGATGCTCTTGTTGTAGGCCAGCACGTTCCGCAGGATGTAGATGCCGAAGGTGGGCGGGGTGTTGTAGAGGCTGTTCTTCTCGGCGTGCAGCTTGTAGCGCAGGTAGCTGGGCAGGTCCTGGGCCTGGCACTGCTCGAGGAAGTCGTCGCGGAAGATGGTGAGGGTCACGCCGCTGGGGCCGAGGTTCTTCTGGGCGCCGCCGTACATGAGGCCGAAGGGGCTCACATCGAAGGGCCGCCACATGAAGTCGCTGCTCATGTCGCAGACGAGCGGCACGCCGTTGGTCTCCGGGAACTCGTGCCACTGGGTGCCTTCCACCGTGTTGTTGCTGGTGAAGTGCACGTA
>CAITBU010000277.1 GCA_903890595.1 uncultured Holophagaceae bacterium
AGGACAACCAACCCGAAGCCTTTTGGTCTCGCGCGGCGTGCCCCTACTTGAAGGGGTGCTCGAAGCTGAGATAGAGGAACACGGCTTTTTCGCCTTTGCTGGCGCCGACGCCGATGGGGAAGGCGAGGCCGGGGACGATCTGGAGGCCGCTGGGGAAGTTGTAGGCCCAGCGGATGCCGGGGCTGAGGTAGGTGGCGGTCTGACGCTCGGTCTGGTTTGGTCCAGCCACGGCCTGGCCGCCGGTGTGCACGAACTCCAGCATCACGTTGAAGCGGGGGTTCACCAGCCAGATGAGGCTCTGGCCCAGCATCAGGTCCTGGGTACTGGCCCGCTCACCGAGGGGGTTCTGGGCCCTGGGGGTGTGCGTGGCGCCGATGTTGGTGTGGGCCACAAAGGAATCATTGAGCACCCAGCTCACCGGGAAGTTCACCTGGAGGCCCAGGGCGCCCCGGCCGTAGCCGGTCTTGGCATCGCCCGTGGGCAGGATCACCGACAGGCGGGGCGAGATGGCCACCAGGGCATCGCCGTCGCCCAGCAGCTGATAGCGGTAGTTGATGGCCACATCCCCGAAGGCCTGCTTGCCATCCAGGGAGGCGCCGAGGCGCTGATAGGGCAGCGTGAAGCTGAGCTGATGGGCCTGGCTGCCGAACGGCCACTCCTGGGTGAAGGTGTAGACCCAGTCCTTGGAGTCCTGGTAGCGGGTGAAGGTGTTGATGTGCTGAACGACGCCCACTTCCTGGTTGTAGGCCTCTTCAATGAGGAAGGAGTTGTCCTGGATGGGACCTTCCTTCTTGGCCTGGGGCTTCTCCTCGGCGACGAGGGCCGTGGCCAGCAACAGGGCGGGCAGGGCGTGGCGGAGGAAGCGGAGGGCGGCGTGGCTCATGGTAATGATCCTGATTCTCAATTGGCCCCCAAGCAAGGGCTTTATAGAGGTTCGTGCTCCGGAACGCCTCAGGGGGCCCGGCGTGGACAGGCATGTCTAGCTTTATCGTTTGCCCCCAGAAAACCTTTACTCCAGCACCCGGGGGAGGGAAGAACCCGTGGTTTGTCTACTAAGTGATACGATGGCAGGTTGTTTTGACCCCCCTGGAGCTGCGATGCACCGTCGAACCCTTGCCCTGACCTTCCTGGCCTGCGCCCTGGCCGCGCCTTCCCTCCGCGCCGACGAGGGCATGTGGACCTTTGACAACCTGCCGACCAAGGCCATCCAGGCCAAGTTCGGCTGGGCCCCCGACCAGGCCTGGCTGGACCACGTCCGCCTGTCCTGCCTGCGCTTCCCCGGCGGGTCGGGGTCCTTCGTGAGCAAGGACGGCCTGGTGCTCACCAACCACCACGTGGGCCGCAGCTGGATCCAGCGGGTGAGCAGCAAGGAGCAGGACCTGGTGAAGAACGGCTTCGCCGCCGCCACCCGGGAGCAGGAGATCAAGGTGCCGGGTCTGGAGCTCATGACCCTGGTGGCCATGGAGGACATCACGGCCCGCCTCGCCAAGGCCGTGCCCGCCGCCCTGGGCGAGCAGGAGGCCCTCAAGGCCCGCGAGTCGGCCATCGAGGCCATCAAGAAGGAGCTGCAGGAGAAGGGCGGCCTCACCTGTGAGCACGTAACCCTCTACCAGGGCGGCGAGCACTGGATCTACAGCTACCGCAAGCACACGGATGTCCGGCTGGTCTTCGCCCCCGAGCAGCAGATCGCCTTCTTCGGCGGCGACCCCGACAACTTCACCTACCCCCGCCACAACCTGGACTTCTCCGTCTTCCGCGTCTATGAGAACGGCAAGCCTTACCAGCCCAAGGACTACCTCAAGTGGACCGGGGCGGGCCTGAAGGCCGGGGACCTGACCTTCGTGATTGGCCACCCGGGCCGCACCAACCGCCAGGACACCTATGCCCAGATGGTCTTCAGCCGGGACACGGCCATCCCCCTGCGCCTGAAGGCCATGGAGCGTCGCAAGGAGGCCCTGGTGCAGTACGCCAAGACCTCGCCCGAGGCCTCCCGCCAGGTCAACACGCAGATCTTCGGCATCGAGAACAGCATCAAGGCCACCACCGGCAACTGGTCGGGCCTCAAGAACCCGGGGGCCATGGCCCGCATCGAGGCCGCCGAGCAGGACCTGCGGGCCAAGGTGGCCAAGGATCCCAAGCTGGCCTCCGAGACCGGCCAGAGCTGGACCAAGATCGAGCAGGCCACCACCCTGTCGGCGGGCCTGTCCCGCGAGGCCGCTTATGTGGGCACCGCCGGCTCCACCCTGCTGGGCTACGCCCTGAGCCTGGTGCGCATCATCGACGAGGAGGCCAAGCCCAGCGACCAGCGTCTGCCTGAGTACAGCGAGGCCAGCCTGAAGACCGCCAAGGCCCGCCTGGGCGTCCCTGCCCCCTACTACATGGACCAGGAGATCTTCCTGTTCACCAAGGGGCTCGAAGAGGCCACGGCTGAGCTGCGCGATGGCCACCCTTACGTGAAGGCCATGGTGGGCGGGAGCTCGCCAGAGGCGGTGGCCAGGCTGGCCGTGACCGGCTCGAAGCTCCAGGACCCCGAGGTGCGCAAGGCCCTCCTGGCCGGTGGCAAGCAGGCCCTCGAGCTCAGCGTGGATCCCATGATCCAGCTGGCTCGCAAGCTGGATCCCATCGACCGGGACCTCAAGAAGAAGCTCAAGGAGCAGGTCCAGAGCGTCATCACCGAGCATGCCAGCCGCATCGCCAAGGCTCGCTTTGCCGCTTATGGGAAGAACACCTACCCAGACGCCACCTTCACCCTGCGTCTCACCTACGGCGCCGTGGCGGAGTACCCGGCCAACGGCACCCTCATCCAGCCCTTCACCACGTTCGGTGGTCTCTACGACCGCTACGACGGCTGGGGTGGCAACGCCGCCAACGTCCATGGGGGCGCCTGGACTCTGCCCCAGCGCTGGCTGGATCGGCGCAGTGCCGTGGACCCGAGCCTGCCCTTCAACTTCGCGCACAAGGTGGACATCATCGGGGGCAACTCCGGCTCCCCGGTCATCGACCGCAAGGGTGAGTTGGTGGGCCTGATCTTCGATGGCAACATCGAGATGCTGCCCGGCAACTACTTCTACGACGAGGCCGTAAACCGCGGCGTCAGCGTGGATGCCCGGGCCCTCACCCACGCCCTGGACAAGATCTACGGGGCCACCGCGTTGGTGGCCGAGCTTACTGGTAAGTAGTTTTTTTAACCACGAAGAAAGAATTGATGGTTCGTGGCCTGCTCGGTTTCGCTTGCAGCGAAACCGAGATATGAAAAGCCTCGTGGTGAATAACTTTTTCTTGGAGCCCCCTATGCGTCGCCTCTCTGCCCTTGCTCTGCTGCTGGTTCTCCCCGTCCTGCGGGCGGAAGAAGGGATGTGGACCTTTGACAACCTGCCGCTCAAGCAGCTGAAGGAGAAGTACGCCTTCGAGCCGAACCAGGCCTGGATCGAGCACGTCCGCCTGTCGACCCTCACCCTGGGTGGCTGCACGGGCTCCTTCGTGAGTGCCGACGGCCTGGTGCTCACCAACCACCACTGCGTGCGCGGCTCTGTCCAGCGCATCAGCAGCAAGGAGCGGGACCTGGTGAAGAACGGCTTCGTGGCCGCCAGTCGCGACCTGGAGATCAAGATCCCCGGCCTCACCTACCGCACCCTCATGACCATGGACAACGTCACCGAGCGCCTGGCCAAGGCCGTGAAGGCGGGCCTGGACGAGAAGGCCGCCGGCGAGGCCCGGGCCAAGGAGCTGGAGACCATCAAGGCCGAGCTGGAAAAGAAGACCGGCCTGGTCTGCGATGTGGTGAACCTCTACCAGGGCGGCGAGACCTGGATCTACGGCTTCAAGGCCTTCAAGGATGTGCGCCTGGTGGCGGCCCCCGAGATCGCCGTGGCGGCCTTCGGCGGTGACTTCGACAACTTCACCTACCCGCGCCACGACCTGGACTTCAGCCTGGTCCGCGTCTACGAGAACGACAAGCCCTACAACCCGCCCCACCACCTCACCTGGAGCACCGAGGGCCTGAAGGATGGGGAGCTCACCTTCGTGGTGGGCCATCCTGGCCGCACCAGCCGCCTACAGACCGTGGCCCAGATGAAGGACGACCGGGACCTGGGCCTGCCCACCTCCCTCAAGGGCCTCTACCGCCAGCAGGCCGTCTTCGAGGAGTACGGCAAGCGCAGTGCCGAGCACGCCCGGCAGGTGCAGACCTCCATCCTGGGTATTACCAACAGCACCAAGGCCAACGAAGGCGCCCTGGCGGGCCTCAAGGATGCCGAGGCCATGAAGCGCATCGAAGCCACCGAGCAGGCCCTCCAGGCCGCCGTGGCCAAGGACCCCAAGCTTGCCGCCAGCACGGGGCAGAGCTGGACCCTCATTGAGAAGGCCCTGCAGCAGCAGGCCGCCTACCGCGCCGAGGCCCAGTTCGTGGGCGGCGCCCGCTCCAGCACGCTGGGTCAGGCCCTCGCCCTGGTGCGGCTCGGCGAGCAGCTGGCCCTGCCCGCCGAGGAGCGGATGCAGGAGTACCGCTCTGAGGCCAGCTTGAAGACCCTCAAGACCCGCCTGTCCGGCGCCGCCTCCGGGATGATGGGCCAGGTGGCCCCCCGTGAGCAGGAAGTGCTCATGTTCACCCGCGGTCTGGAAGATGCCGCCCAGGAGCTGGGCCCCAAGCACGCCTTCGTGGTGGCTGTGCTGGGTGGCAAGACGGCCGAAGAGGTGGCCAAGGCTACGCTGGAAGGCACCAAGCTCGGCGACGCCGCCGTGCGCAAGGCCCTCATCGACGGCGGCCAGCAGGCTGTGCGGGAGAGCGCTGATCCCATGGTGCAGCTGGCCCGCAAGATCGAGCCCCTGCTGCTGGCCCTCCGCAAGAAGCAGGACGGCGTCCGCGCCATCCTCGAAGAGCACGCGGCCCGCATCGCCAAGGCCCGCTTCGCCGTCTACGGCAAGGCCCTGCCCCCGGACGCCACCGGCAGCCTGCGCATCACCTACGGCGCCGTCGCCACCTACCCGGCCAACGGCACCCTCATGCAGCCCTTCACCACCTACCTGGGCCTCTACGACCGCCACCTGGGCTGGGGCGGCAACCAGGCCAAGACCTACACCGACTGGAACCTGCCCCAGCGCTGGCTGGACCGCATGGGCCAGCTGGACCTCAAGACCCCGCTGAACTTCTCCCATGCCGTGGACACCACCGGCGGCAACTCCGGCAGCCCCGTGGTCAACCGCAAGGGTGAGCTGGTGGGCCTGCTCTTCGACGGCAACATCGAAGGCAACGCCGGCCGCTACTTCTACGACACCAAGGTGAACCGCAGCGTCTCCGTGGACGCCCGGGCCATCCTGGAAGCCCTCGCCAAGGTCTACGACGCGCCGCACCTTGTTGCTGAGCTGACCAAGAAGTAAGGCCCTTTTAACCACGAAGACAGGAAGACCACGAAGAAGAGAAACTGATTTTCTTCGTGGTCTTCGTGGTCTTCGTGGTGAATCTTCTTGTTGAGGGGATCCCATGCGCCGTCTGTCTGCTCTTGCTCTGTTGCTGGTTCTGCCGACCCTTCGTGCGGACGAGGGGATGTGGACGTTTGACAATGTGCCGGCCAAGGCCATCAAGGCGCGCTACGGGGTGGAGCTGAGCCCGGCCTGGCTGAAGAACCTGCAGCTGGCCACGGTGCGCTTCCCCGGTGGGACCGGCGCCTTCGTGAGCCGCGACGGGCTGGTGGTCACCAACCACCACGTGGGCCGCGGCGCCATCGCCCAGGTGTCCAGCGCCAAGGCGGACCTGGTGAAGGA
>CAITBU010000278.1 GCA_903890595.1 uncultured Holophagaceae bacterium
AGAAAAGACGAGGGGAGCGGAGGGGCGCAGAGGGCTTCAGGTTCCCGCTGTTCTCTGCGAACCTCAGCCTTCTCCGCATCCTCTGCGAGAGTGGTTGCTCTTCCCCCACAAGCTGGACGCATCCATGGATAGTCGGCATTCCCAGTAATCCCGGAAGTACCTTTATTTCCGCCCAGGCCCTGATGAGCGCCCCAAGGTGATGCAGAACACATTTCCGGGGCGCTGGGTCCCGGGATACTGGAGCCATGAAAGTTGCATTCATCGGCACCCACGGCGTGGGCAAGACCACCCTCTGCTACGAGCTGGCTGCGGTCCTCAAGCGGGAGGGCATCCACGTGGACATCGTGAAGGAAGTGGCGCGGCTCTCGCCCCTGCCCATCAACCAGAAGACCAGCCTGGAGGCCCAGACCTGGATCTTCCTCACCCAGATGGCCGAGGAGATCCGCTCCGGCAGCCAGCATGACGTGCTCGTCTGTGACCGCAGCGTGCTCGACAACTACGCCTACATGGTCCTTTCCGCCGGTCGCCAGCCCTCCATCGAGCGCTACATGCAGCACTGGATGCGCAGCTACGACCTGCTGTTCAAGGTGCCCTTCGAGGGCCTGGTCACGGCGGATGGCGTGCGGGACACGGATGCCTTCTTCGCCGAGGCCGTGGATCAGATGGTGGACAAGCTGCTGGCGGAGCGCACCGTGCCCCACGAGCGCCTGGAGCCCGGCGCCAGGCGCACCTGGATCAACCGGGTGCGCGAGGTGGTACTGAACCACCCCAAGGGACAGAAGCGGCTCCTGTAGGTCGACTGCTGTGAGCACCGGTTATTAATATTCCGGCATTTCTGCCGATGGGAAGGCGAGAGTCGCCTTGCCCTCAGGAGAGCCATGTTCAAGAATGCCCGCACCATCGCCACCCGGCTTCTGCTTGCCACGGGACTGGCCGGAGTCCTTCTGGCGGGAGCCCTCGTGGTGTCCCTTCTGGGCCTCCGGAACGCACGCGACACCTTCACCGCTTACGCCGACCACGCCTCGCCAGAGTTGCTGCTCTACACCCGCCTCTACGCCCACGGCCTGCAGACCGGCCAGGCCCTGCGGAACATCATTCTTGATCCAGCCAATACCAAGGCGTACAGCAACTACGACGATGCCGTCAAAGAGTTCAATGAGGCACTGCACACCGCCCCGACCCTCATGGGCAGCGGGGCCGAGGCCCAGCAGGCACTCGCCAGCCTGCAGGACAAGTGGAACCGGCTGCTGGCCCTCCAGGCCCCCATCAAGGCTGGCTCCCTCAGCCCCGCCGCTGGGGCAGCCCTCACGAAGACCGAGGTCACCCCCCTCTGGCGGGAGCTGCGCGCCCAGTTGATGACGCTCATCAGTCAGAAAGAGAAGGCCATGGCCGAAACCCGGACCCGGTCCCTCCGAGACCTCAACCGAGCCATGGACCTTGCCCTCGGGGTGGGGGTCTTGGCTACGCTCCTGGGTGTGACCCTTGGGCTGCTGGCCATCCGCAGCCTTCAGCGGAGACTGGGCGACCTGGATGGCGCCATGGCCAGGCTGGCCAGCGGTCAGAGCGACCTCACCCGCCGACTCCCCCTGGAAGGCCAAGATGAGATCTGCCGAATCGCAGAGAAAGCCAACCTTCTCACGGAGTTCTACCAAAACTTCTTCAAACGCCTGGGGCTGCATTCCCAAGGCGTTGCGAGCGGCTCTACCCAGCTTTCCGTCACAGCCTCCTCCCTTGCAGATACAGCCAATCGCCTGGATTCCCATACCCAGTCCACCCAGGACAGCGCCCAGAGCATGGGCAGCGCCATGGAGACCCTTCTGGCCTCGCTGGAGGAGGTCATCAGGCTGTCGGAGCAGTCCCGCACCCACTCAGAGGACTCTGAGCACGCGATCCAGCACGGGATCACCACGGGCCAGGACACAGCCAAGGCCATGGATGAGATCCGGGAGGCGACCTCCCAGATGATCCGCGCCGTCTCGGTGATCCAGGACATTGCCCGGCAGACCAACCTGCTGTCCCTGAATGCCGCCATCGAAGCAGCCAAAGCCGGCCAGATGGGCAAGGGTTTCGCCGTGGTGGCAGAGGAGGTGCGGAAGCTCGCCGAGCGCAGTGCCCACGCCACCCAGCAGATCAACGAGCTCATTGCTGCCACCGACCAGGCCCTGGGCAAGGGCACCCTCACCACGGAAGCCACCACCAAGGCCCTCCAGCAGATCCACGCCCATGTCCAGCAGTCGGTCGCCATGGCCACCCGCATTGGGCACTCCGCTGGCGAGCAGGTGCGCATCAGCCAGGAGGTCGGCTCCCTGGTGGGCCAGGTCTCGGAAGATGTGCGGCAGAATGCCGCTGCCAGCCATCAGCTCTCCGCCACGATCTCCGAGGTGGCGGCCACCTCCTCAGAGCTGTCCCGCATTGCCGAGAGCATCCGGGAGGAAGTGGCCATGTTCAAGGTCTAGGCGCTCAGCCTAGGGGGCTGAACCTGTTGCTACAGCCTTTTATTTGCATGCGGTCAATTGTAATAAACAATTAATCTATCCAAATCTCCTGAGATTCGACCGCGACGCCGATAGCGGAGGGTGGAGATCCACCCATGCTCAAGCGTCCCCTTCCTACCCAGCAGGAGCGTGTCCTGGGTGAGGACGATTTTATTGTTTCCAAGACGGACCTGAAGGGGATCATCACCTACGGGAACCGCCACTTCATCCAGATGTCCGGCTACTCGGAGCGGGAGCTGCTGGGCACCCCGCACAGCATCCTGCGCCATCCGGACATGCCCCGGGTGGTCTTCCGATTGCTCTGGGACACCATCCAGGCCAAGCGGGAGATCTGCGCCTACGTGAAGAACCTGGCCAAGGACGGCAGCTTCTACTGGGTCTTCGCCAACATCACCCCGTCCTTTGACCGCGCCGGCGACCTCATCGGCTACTACTCGGTACGGCGCAAGCCCCGCGCAGAGGCGGTGGCCAGCATCGCCCAGATCTACCAGGCCCTGCTGGCGGAGGAGCGGAAGGCCGGCGACGGCCAGGAAGGCATGAAGGCCTCCCTGGCCCTCCTCAACCAGACCCTCGAAAGAAAGGGGATCAGCTATGAAGAGTTTGTCTTTGGGCTCTAGGGTCCATCTGCTGATCGGACTGTGCCTGACCCTCCTGCTGCTGGCGGGGTGGGCAGCATCGGGAAGTCGGCCCCTGCCAACCCTGGCCTGGAGCCTCGGCGGCGCCTGCGTGCTGCTCCTGGGATTGGCCCTCTACACCGCCCACCGCATCCTGACAGCCCTCGACCGCCTGACGGGACACCTGAAAGCCGCTGCCGCTGGCAACCTGGAGAGCCGCATCACCGGGATCAAAGCGGGTGCCGCCACGGGCGAGCTGGCCTGGGCCATCAACGACCTGCTGGACCAGCAGGAGGCCTACTTCCGGGAGGTCTATTCCGCCTTTGAGCACGCCACCCGGGGGCAGACCTTCCGCCTCGCCATGGACCAGGGCCTGCATGGCGCCTTCAAGGAGGCCATGGTCCGGGTGAACATCTCGGTGGAGAGCCTTGGCCAGGTCCAGATGATGGCCCTCAAGGAGAAGCTCATCTCCCGGCTCACGGACCTCAACTCCGGCAACCTGCTCATCAACCTGAAGTCCATCCAGGAATACCTGATGAACATGACCCAGGAGATGAGCATCGTGGGGCAGCTGTCCAAGGAGACCGCCCAGGATGCAGAGGCCAGCCGAGCCACCATCGAGGTCCTGGTGGTGGATCTGAACCGCGTGGCCGAGATGGCCGTGGCTTCAGATACCCAGGTGCGCCTCCTGCACGAGAAGAGCGACGAGATTCACCAGATCGTCCAGGTCATCACCGAAGTGGCCGACCGCACCAACCTGCTGGCTCTCAACGCCGCCATCGAGGCCGCCCACGCCGGGGATGCGGGCAAGGGCTTCGCTGTGGTGGCCGAGGAGGTGCGGACCCTGTCCGAGAACACCAAGGACGCCGCTGCCAGCATTGCCAAGACCCTCCAGACCTTTGGTCAGGCCACCACCCAGATGATCAGCGACTCCGAGCAGGTGAAGGCCCTGGCAGAAGGCAGCCGGTCGGCGGTGGCAGAGTTCCGTACCCGGGTCCTGAAGTTCTCCGGGTCGGCCACGACGTCCTTTACCCAGATGTCCCGGGCCCAGGATCTGAGCTTCGCCACCCTGGTGAAGGTGGACCACTTCCTCTACAAGCAGAATGGCTACCGGGTCATCCACCAGGGCACCACTTCTCCCGAGGCCCGGGCTGTGCAGGCGGACCACCGCTCCTGTCGCCTGGGGACCTGGTACTACGAGGGCCAGGGGGCGGAGCTGTTCTCCCACGTGCCCTCCTACGTCCGCCTGGAGGCCCCCCACGCCGATGTCCACCGGAACATCCACGAGGCCGTGGCCCAGCTCAGCGGCGCCTGGGAGCGCAACCCGGCCACCCAGAGCCTCATCTACGCCCACTTCGAAGCCGCCGAGCGGGCCAGCGAGACCGTCATGACGACCATCGACCGCATGGTCGAGGAGCGGCACCGCCAGGGTTAGGCCTGCTTAATCCCCGTGTGGAGGGCCACGATGCCCCCGGTGAGGCTGGTCCAGGCCACGTTGCGGAACCCGGCTGTCGCCAGCTCAGCGGCCAGGGTTCGCTGGTCTGGAAAGCCCCGGATGCTGTCTGGCAGGTAGGTGTAGGCCGAGGCGTCCTGGCTGATCCAGGCCCCGATGCGTGGCAGGACCTTGGCGCTGTACCAGTCGTAGAGGGGCTTCAGGCCTGGTAGCACCGGGGTACTGAACTCCAGGATGGTGAGCTGCCCGCCGGGGCGCAGCACCCGCAGGAACTCGGCGTAGGCCAGGGCTCGGTTCTCCACG
>CAITBU010000279.1 GCA_903890595.1 uncultured Holophagaceae bacterium
CCCGCTCCCACCAGGTCTCGAAGCCTTCGGCCACCCGGTCCCACCCGGCGGGGTCCAGACGCCGGTCGAGCCGAAGGTTCCACTCGATGCCGCTCTCCAGAGCGGAGCGCGAGACATTACTACTACCCACGAAGGCCACATCACCTTCTGCTGACTCAAAGATCCAGCTCTTGGGATGGAAGGACCGGGATGCGCCGGGTAGGTTGGCGGTCTCGATGACCCGCACCTCCACCCGCCCCTCAAAGAGCGCCTCCCAACCCCGGAGCTGTTCCAGCGCCTCGGGCTGGGTGATGCCCAGGTAGTCGCCAGTCAGGATCCTGAAGCGGGAACCACCGACTTTGGTTGACGCCTCCAGGAAGGGGCGAAGCAGGCCCAGACCACTCTGGCGCACGAAGGCTGAGATGATCGAAACCCGGGTAGACCGCTGCCAGAGGGGGCCAATCGTTTCGAGGAAAGGATCCTCCAGCCCTCCCGTAACCAAGCGTGGCGAGTCCTCGACCTTGTAGTTTCCCTTCCACGGGATGACATGCCGCACGCCCCCACGGGGGTCGGGCATGTCGCCCTGGTAGCGCGGGATGACATGGACATGCAGGTGCATCACCGTCTGGCCGGCGTCGGCCCCAGCATTGAAGCCCACGTTGTAGCCGTCGGGTCGAGGTCCCTGCCTGTCCAGGAGGGCCTTCACCTGGTCGATCAGGTCGAGGATGCCCACCTGCTCTTCGCGGGTCGCATCGAACCAGGTCGGCACCACCCGTCGCGTAACGATGAGCGTATGGCCCGGCGAGACCGGGTAGTTGTCCGAAAACGCAAAAGCCACCCCGTTGGCGCAGAGCCAACGCTCAGGAGGGATGGAGAGAAAGGGAGATGTCATAGGGCCGCAAGACCAAGATACACACCAATGCCCCAGGAGCGGTTCACCCTGCGGTCACCAAGGGACCACAGGAGGGCTTCCATGCTGCGTTGGCCGCACCTAGCCCCACGCCCCCCGCATCACACCTTCCCTCCACCCACGGCGTCTTCCCGGTCCTTGGCGCTGAAGCCCTTCATCATCTTCCGAGGGCCCGTGGACTTGAAGTCGGACACGAGCTTGGACACGGAACCATACGAGCACATCACTCCCGCTTCATCAGCCCCATACGTCATGGCGTGGTCCGCGGAGAACCCCATGCGCTGGGCCTCGCCCACGGCGTCCATGTTGGCCCCCAGGAAGACGAACTGCCACTGGTAGGTGTCCTTCTGCCGGGAGACCAGCTCCTTGATGGTTGCCAGGGTGTACTCCTTCGACGAATTCTCCTCACCGTCGGTGACCACCACCACCACGACCTTCTCCGGCCGCTGGTCCTCGGGCAGCCCAGCGTAGTGAGCTCCCCGGGTCGTGATCGTCCGTCCCAGGGCATCCAGGAGCGCGGTGCAACCCCGGGGGTCCAGCGCGAAGGGAGGAACCTCCCGAATCGCCCGATCCTCGTAGTCCACCTCGTAGCGATCATCGAACTGGTAGAGGCTGAGGGCGCACTCCCCAGGGGTGGACTGCTGCTCCCGAACGAAGCCATTGAAGCCCTCCTCCGTGGCGGACTGGATGGCGGCCATGGAGCCGGAGCGGTCGATGATGGCGATGATGTCGGTGAAGGGTTTCACTGGCTTCCTCTCAGGGATGGCCTGGTCTGCCAGGTCCAGGGATGCAGCTTCGGTTCCAGGAAACGCCTGTCAATGGGGGGTCGATCCCATCACTATTTTGCGACCCAAAGGGTCGCCAAATAGTTTTCCTGCGCGCGTTCCCCCGCATGTGCGAGGCCCGGTTCCGAGTGAGTCCCAAGTGTGGTGCCAACGATTAGCCAAATACTGTCTAATCCACGACCCTATTCTTACCCCATAGGCCTTTGACCCACCCTTCCCACCCGTAGTAAACTAGCCCTGCATGATGAGTGCCCCATCTCGGGGCCGGCAACCGAGCAAGATGCCACGGTGCCCAGGACCGCAAGGTCCCATGCGCAGGAAACAACCTGAAAAACCGGAGGTAGCCATGGCCCGTAGGGTCCCCCTTTCTTCCCCGTCCAGCCCCCAGGCGCTGGACCTCTCTTTCTGTCCCCTGACCTACTGGCCGGACGACTCGGTGCGTCTCGCCCTCCTGGGCAACATCCAGGGCGAGGCGCGGCGCCGCATCCTGCAGGAGGCCCTGGACTCCGGCGACTCCGACTTCCCTCCCGAGGCCCTGCTGCAGCCCGTTCTGGAGCCTGAGCTGCGCCGCCTGCTGGGAAAGATTCACCCCATGTTCATGGGCGGGGAGTACCTGCCGGACTACCTCCCAGAGGAAGTGGAGATCGCCCGGGTCGCCATGGAGTCCACCACTGCAGACGTCATCAGCATCCGCGCCTTCATGGCGGCCGACCACCTCATCCACTACCGGGTGGTGGACGAGTACGAGACCGAGTTCAGCCAGTCCATTACTGAGTCCCCGACGCCCCTCTCCACCGAGGAACTGATCCACCTCATCGACACTGCGGACGGCCACGACGAGCCGGGCCTGGTCCTGCCCTTCCTGGCCATGAACGCCCAGTACGACGACCCCGAAAACCTGCGGGACTTCATCTCCGTCCGCTCGGACTTCTACCCAGGCCTTGGCAGCCACTACGGTGGCATCACGGACGCCTACCTCGACAGCCTCATCCCCGAGGAAGAGCCCGAGGACGAGGAGGACGCATGAGCACCGATCCCTCCTTCCAGCCCCTGTCGCCCGAGGAGGCCCTCCGCCGGCACCAGGAGGGCGACCAGAGCCCCGAAGTCCTGTCTGTCATCAACCACGCCGCCTGGGCCGCCTTCCACGCGCCCTGGGAGGTCCCCGCCCTGGAGGTCACCGTGGCCGACGAGCCCACTGAACCCGAGTCCGCACCCGCCGACTGCAACACCATCCAGCCCTTCCACCAGGAGATGCTCGTCGCCTGGATGAAGAAGGGCGGCTTCAGCTACTTCGAGCACCCCACCCGGGGCCTCTTGGTGGACTTCCGCTTTGGCCTGAAGTCCGACCGGGCGGTACAGCTGCGGGCCTGGGTCTCGGGCAAGAACAGGGACATCCTCGTCGTCAACCTCAGCAGCGACCGCCGCGTTCCCCCCGAGGATTTCGTCAAGGCCCTGCGCCTGTGCAACCACTGGAACAAGGAGTATCGCTGGCCTCGGGCCACGGTAGAGCAGGACTACCTGGATACGGACGCCCACAACGACCCACCGCCCCCAGCGGAGGAGGTCGAGGCCCGGGAGTTCACCCACTCGGGCCGCCTGATCCTGGACTTCCAGCTCCCCCTGGAGGAGGGCATCCACCCGAAGCTGCTGGAGGACATCCTGGACAGCGTGGTCAGCATCTCCTGGGACTTCTGGCACCTGGCCCGGGATAAGTGGGGGCTGTGATCGACAGGCTGATCCTGCACATCCCCCACAGCAGCTCGCTCATTCCGCCGGGGATCCGCCCGCCATTCGCCCTGAGCCCTGCAGAGCTGCAGCAGGAGCTGCTGGCCATGACCGACGGGTTCACGGACGAGCTGTTCGAGATCCCCAGCGCCACCCGAATCTGCTTCCCCGTGAGCCGACTGGTATTGGACCCAGAGCGGTTCCTGGATGACGCCCAGGAGGTCATGGCCGCGCGCGGAATGGGCGTGGTCTACACCCACACAAGCCGCGGAGAACGACTGCGCCCCACCCCCACTGCCAAGGAGCGAACGGTCCTGATCGAACGCTACTACGTCCCGCACCACCATGCCTTCACCCAGGCAGTGGATGCGGTGCTGGCGAAGCGATCGACCTGCCTGATCATCGACTGCCACAGCTTCCCCGCCATCGCCCACCCCTACGAGAACGTCACAGACGTCGAACGCCCGGATATCTGCCTGGGCACGGACGATTTCCACACCCCCGGCTGGCTGGTCCAAGCAGCAATGGACGCCTTTGAGAGCACAGGCCTGCGCGTCGCCGTGAACCACCCCTTCAGCGGGACCTTCGTGCCCAACCAGCACTATCGGAAGGAGCCCAGGGTACAGTCGCTCATGATCGAGGTGAACCGGGGGCTGTATATGGATGAGCGGACGGGGGAGCGGCTGGGGGGCTTTGGGGAAGTGCGTGATCTGATCGCCAGGGTTGTGTCTGCAGTTCACCCAAAGCCCGGAGGTGGGTAGCAGATCGGTTGCCATCACACCGCGACCCACGCCCCCGACTTCAGGGCCACCAGCCACGCCTCCACGGGCTTGCCCTCTTGGGCTTGGATGGCCTGGGCGTAGCGGGAGAGCTGGGCCTGGTAGCTGGCGAGCTCCTCGGGGCCGAAGCTCTTGGAGTTCTTGAAGTCTAGGAGGTGGATGCGGTCGTCTTCCCACACCACGAGGTCCGCGCGACCCTGGGCACCGCTGGCGGCGCCGCCGGCGAGGGGTAGCTCCGTGCGGCGGCGCAGGTGGCGCCAGCCCCGGGTCTCGAAATCCGCCAGGAAGCGCTCCGCATGCTCCTTCGCACCGGCGACCGGCGGAGGTGCAGCCAGACAGGCTGCGAAGCCCGCAGGGTCCTCCCAGCGCACAAGCAGATCCCGCAGGAAGGCATGAACCATTTCCCCTTCCTGACGTGCCTTGGCGCGGGCCTCCGCTGGCAGGGCCGCGTGGGCATCAGCAGTGGAGTCTTCTGGCGTCAAGGCAGGCCTCACTGCGGGCGGCGCCCAGTCCGGACCCACCACTGGCGGGAGGGGCGCAGGTGCGGGCATGTCCACCAGGGTGCATAGCTCCGCCGCGTGGGCATCAGCGAGGAGCTGACCCCAGCGAGCCCAGGTCTTGGTGTCGGCCGGAGCCTTTGGCTCCTTTGGCTTCTTCGCCTCTTTCGGCTCCTGCAGCAGCAGGCAAAGGCGACCCTTCGCCCGGGTGAGGGCCACGTAGAGCAGGTTCAGGTCGTCCCGCCTCTGGCGCGCCGTAACAGCCGGCTTCAGCTCCCGGTAGGCCCGGCCCTCGAACTGACCCAGCTTCCAGGCCAGCAAGAGCCCTCCAGTGGTAGAGCTTGTGCGCAGCTCGCCCTTGCGGAAGGACTGCGGATTGCCGTTGAGCAGCGGCAGGATGACATCGTCGTATTCCAGGCCCTTGCTGGCGTGAACCGTCTGGATGAGGAGGTCTGCGTCGTCGGCGGAAGCCGGCAGGTCGCCCCTCTCCATGCCTGCGCGCTCGTCCTCCAGGGCCGCATAAGCCACGGAAGGGCTGGCGGGCAGGCCCAGCAGCATGGCCAGCAGGGCCGACAGGTTGCGCCGGGCCCGCAGGGGCTCCATGGTTCCGTGGGCGTTCAGGGCGGCCAAGCTGTGTAGAAGCGCCCCCTGATTCAACAGGTGTCCGGCCAGCGCCTGGGCAGAGACCTCACGGAGGCTCTGCAGCCACCGGACCGCATCCCGCTGTGCCTCAGGGAAGGCCTCAGGATCCAGCTGGCCCAGGCCGGGCAGGCCGGGTCGGCCCTCGCGGGACAGGGCGAGGCGCGTGAGTTCCCCGTCGCTCAGGCCCACGATGTGGCGCAGCAGGGCCACGCAGGGCCGGGGGCGCTCGGGGTGGGCCACTGCCTCCAGGGCCGCCATCACCAGCCGCACGCCAGGGCTGTCCCAGAAGCCCTCCTTGGCCACCACGTAGGGCTGAATGCCCTGGCGCTTCAGGCGCTGCAGCAGGGCCGGCAGCTTGGTTCGCTGCTTCAATAGCAAGGTACGACGACGGGGCCCGGGCTTGGCAGGTTCGCCCAGGCACTGCCGCCAGCCCTCCTCCCGGGAGAGCCCCGAGATCCAGCCGGACAGACCCGGCAGATCCGTTCCGCGGGATGGGGCCGGAGTGCGCACCAACCCCACAGGCAGCGCCGCCGGGGCCACGGCCTCCTGGGCTCCGTCCAGGTTGTCCATGTCGGGAGCAAGCTGCGGCCAGACCTCCTCCACATAGCGGTTGGCGAGGGCCACCACCTGAGGCGTGGAGCGGAAGTTGAACGGCAGCCGGAAGGCTCGGTCTCCCGCATCCCGCAGGTGGCCGGCCAGGAGCTCGGGGTCGCCGCCGCGGAAGCCATAGATGGCCTGCTTCACGTCGCCCACTCGGACCACTCGCGCAACCCCTAGGGCGGCCAAGAAGTCGTCCTGGGACGGGGACGTGTCCTGGTACTCATCAACCAGCAGCAGCCGGGGCGGGACGCTCTCCAGCCGGGCCTCGACGAGGCTGCTTCTCGCCGTGCGCACCAGGTCGCCGAAGGTGGCCAGACCCTGATGGGCCTTCTGCGCCTCGAAGCGATTCAAGGCGTCCAACAGCAGGCAGCGCAGCAGGTCTTCCAGGGCGTCCGCCACGGGCACGAAAGTCGCCATGGCCTGCTTGAAGTCCTCCGTAAAGTAGGTGTTCTGTATCTTGACGCGCTTGTCGCTGCTCTGGCGCTCAGCCCAGCGCAGGCGCCTGGCCAGGTCCGCCGTGGGGCCGGGGATCGGCAGGATGGCCGAGGGTTTGAAGTGCCGATACTGGTCGCTGGACGGATCGCCCGCCAATACGGGATTGGCAGCGAAGGGCCCCAGGGCCACCTCGGCGGAGGCGAGGGCCGCCAGCAGTTCAGCGCGGAAGGGGGCGGGATCCTCGGGGTGCAGGTGGCCCATGGCATCGCGGTGGTTGTCGTGCCCTTGGGAGAGGGCATCCCAGCTGCGCTCTGCCCAGGTGAGCAGCAGGCGAGCCGGCACATGGTCGGGGTCGGTCTCGGGCAGGGTGAGGGCCTCCCGGACGGTCTGGCGGAGCAGCCGTAGCAAAGCGGGGTGGGCCACGTCCCGGATGGTCTCGGGCGCACCGGCGCCCTGGCCTAGCACCCGCATGGCCAGGCTGTGGATGGTGGAGACCTGAAGCAGCTCGGCCTCCCGCCGGATGCGACGCCAGAAGGCTCGCGCCCGCTCTGGCGAGGCCGTCCAGGAGGCCACAGCCCAGTGACTGGACGCCTGCGCCACTTCCTCAGCGGATTTCCGCAGGCGTTCGCCCAGGGGCAGGCCCTTCAGGAAGGCCTCCAGGGCCTTGGGGTCTGCGGTATGAAGAAGGGGTAGGACGGCTTTCCAGGCTGTTTCATCCAGCGCAGTCAGCAGGTCCAGCGGGCGGAGCAGGCGCTCGCGCAGGTCGGCGGAGGCCGCTTCGCTGAAGGTGGTGGCCAGGATCTCGAAGGGGCGGAGGTCCTCCCGGCCGAGGTTGGCGGTGACCAGCACGGTGAGGGTGAAGGTCTTGCCGGAACCAGCGCTGGCGCTGACCACCAGGGACTGGTCCAGGACGCTGGCGTCGCTGAGGTCGAGGATGCGCATCAGTCCCCCTCCTCATCGCTGTCGGCCGTGACATCCACCGGGCGGCCGCAGATGGCGCTCAGCTCGCACCAGCGGCAGTGTTCGCCCGGCGTGGGCGGGAAGTCCCCCGTGGCCAGCCGTGCGTCGAAGTGGGCGAGGTTCTGTAGCAGGCGGTCCCGCCAGGCGTCCGGTCCGCCGGGCTCCTCAAGAAGGGTGTCCAGGTGCTTGGTGAAGGGCGCGGGTGCCTCCTCCCGCAGGGGAAGGAGGGCGGCGGTGGCGACGTCTCCCGGATACGCCGCTTCAGCGATGAGCATGTAGAGGGGCGTCTGAAGGTGCCCTGCAAAGGGCGCGTCCTCCTTGGCGTAGGCCTTGAGCTTCTCTTCCGTAGAGGTTTTGTAGTCCATCACCCGCAGGAAGGTCAGGCCATCCTCGTGCTCCCAACGCTCGATGCGGTCGAGCTTGCCGCTCACGGGGAAGGGTTTCCCATCCGGCAGACTCAGGTCCACAGGACCCAGCTCCCCTTCCAGGGCAAGCAGGGTGCGGGTCCAACCCTCCTGCAAGGGCAGAATCTTTTGACCCTTCTTGGGAGCTGCCACCTGCATGCGCTCGGGGTAAAGGAAGGCCAGTTCCTCTTTCGTTGGCGCCGGGGCCACTGCATCCAGCAGCAGCGCCGCCGCCAGGTTGGGCAGCAGGGACTCCACCTCCAGCACCACCTGGGGCCACTGCTCCTGAGGGATGTCCTTCAGGCCCGCCAGCCAGCCCTCGCGGTTTGCATCCCACAGGGCGCGGAGGTGGCTGACCATGGCTTCGGGATCGAGGTCTCCGCCCAGGTCGGCCAGGAAAGCCGCAGGCCAGTCCCGCAGGCCCACGTAGGGCAGTAGGGAGGTCTCCAGGACGTGGTGGACCAGGGTGCCCCCGGCCATGCGGAGGTGGCTGGCGGCGTCCTTGCTGGTGAGGCCCCAGACCCGCTCGGCCAGGGACTGGAAGGGGCATTTCGCCAAGGCCTCCAGGGCGGTGGGGCTGGCCCCCGGGCGGCCTTTGAGCCAAGCAGTGCGAATATCCGAGACCAGGTCCGACGCCGGGGCGTGGGTGGTCAGGGCCTCGGCCTCGGGCCGGGCCATGGCAGCCTGGCTGCGGGCCTCGGCGGTGGGATTCTTCGCATGCCCATCCCACATCCAGCGGAGGCGGCTGTGCAGCTGGGGATCGGGGGCGGTCCAAGCGGCCGCACCTTCCAGGGCATTCCAGAACGGGCCCTGGGCCTTCATGCGGCCCTCTTCATCCTGGGCGGGGCTGAGCACCACCAGGCGCTCCCGGGTCATGGCCAGAACCTTATTGAAGGCGTAGGCCTCCCGCTGGAAGGCGCGGGGAATCTGGTCCCCATGCTCGCTGCGGGGCAGCCAGAAGCGCTGAAGGGCGAGGGGGAATACCGCATCGCCCGCCGCCACCGTGGCCTGCACCAGGGCCTGGTTGATGGCTGCCTTGCGGTCCCAGTCCAGGTCGGGGTTTTCGGCGGCGCGGCTGGGCCAGGCCCCTTCGGAGAGATCGAGGATCAGCGTGGCCCGGGAGCCCGACCACTCCTCGAGGAGGGTGTCCGGCGTCACCAGGCGCAGGCCCTCCGGTGCGCGTGCCACCCGGCTGCTCCGAGCGGCATCGAGGAAGGCCTCCAAGGCGGTGAGCATCTCGGCAAAGGTCCACACATCGCCGGACCAGGCTTCCTTGAGAAGCCCCAGCGGCGCGAAGAAGTCGTCTGGGTCCATGGGCAGACGCAGGGTCCCGGCGAGGGCCTCGAGGCGTACGGCCCACTCCCGGGCAGGGAGGGTGCGCTGGCGCAGGGCGTCGAGCTCCTGCCAGGTAGCGGTGGCACCGGGGCGGGCCCACTCGTGCAGGTGCATGAAGCCGCTGGTGAAGGCCCGGGGCCCGGTCTGGTCGGCCACCGCCAGGAGGTCGGCCCAGCGCCGTAGGTCGTCCCGGTGGGAGGCACGGAGGCCTGCCGAGACGGCGCAAGGATCCAGGCGCAGGAGGCCCATGAGCAGGGTCCAGAGGGGACTCCAGGCCTCGCTGGCGAGGAGAGGCAACAGCCCGCCCCGCACCTGGAGGGGGATCCCTTCCGCCGCCAGGAGCGGTGCCAGGAAGGGGCCCACCTTCTGGGGCTCGGGATGAATGACCGTGATCTCGGCCGGGGTGAAGCCTTCGTCCAGCCAGGTGCAGATCTGTTCCACCGCATGGCGCAGCAGGTCCACCGGGCCGTCCACGAGGCCGCGTTGGAAGGTTTCAGCGTGGGCGTCGAGCGCGAGGGGTCCCTCGAAGAGCCCGGCCAGCTCGGGGCTCCAGGGGGCGTCGCCCCAGCCTGTGGGTTCCGTGAGATCCAATTCGTTGGGGAGGCTCTGGCCGTGCTGCTCCAGACCGTCCAGGAACCACTCCACCAAGGGCTGCGAGCTGCCGAAGAGCCCCGAGCTTCCGTCTCCCTTCCGGGTGGCAAGGGCGAAGGTGGCACCACCCAGTTCTGGCACACAAGCCAGAGCCCGCAGGCGGGCCGGCCCCAGGTCGCGCAGGCCTGCGAGGATGGGTCCGTCCTCTGGGGTGCGCTCGATCCAGAGCCCCCGGCCGCCAGCCAATTGCAGATCCACGGCCCGCCAGAGGGCGTGGTTGGGTTCGAGGTAGCCGGCACGGTCTACCTCGGTGAGGTAGGCCTCCAAGTGGGCAACAACGCTGGCCAGGCTGTGGGGGGAGCGGGGGCTGCCCAGGTCCAGGCCGTGGCTTTGCAACTCCCGGAGCGTGGCGGGTAGGAGTCCTTGGACCAGGAACTCTTGGCAGGCCCCAGCCCTGGCCTTCAGGGCGTCCAGGCTCGGTACCGGCCAGCCATGGGCCTTGGCCAGACGGCGGGCCACCCGCAGGTGCAGCAGCGTCCCAAAGGCCCCCGGTACCGGCGGCCTGGCATCGTCCAACAGCACACCATCAAAGGGGTCGTAGCTCATGCCTGCCTTTTCGCGTTTCAGTCTGCCAGACCATCCTGGCAGGTGGCTGAGGGTTCCAGGTTCCGGGCAAAAGGCCTAAGGCCCCCGGATCCTTCAATCCCAGAGTAGGCGTTCGGAGTGGACAGGTTTTGTCGTGTCGGTCGGCGCTGCAGACGACGGGCGTTCCTGGCCTCAGTCCAGCCACTCAAGATTAATGGCAAGGTCACAGAGCAGAGGTTGGGTATTGACTCACTCCAAGGCTAGATACATTATCTATAACTCTCCAAGGTGAGACCATGCCAACCTCACGAATCGAACGGGCAGCACTTCCGGAATCCCGCCTCGGTGGCCCTGGTCTCCGGGCCTTTTTCCGCATCGCCGAAGCGTGGGGCCTCAGCAGCAAGGAACAGGCCACCCTCCTTGGCACTCCAGAAAGCACCTACTACAGCTGGAAGAAGCTCGCCTTGGGGCAGCGGGACGTTCCCCTTGGCCGCGACACCCTCGAACGGTTGAGCTACATCCTCGGCATCTACAAGGCGCTGGAGCTGCTTCTGCCCCAGAGTGCGGCCGGTTGGGTCAAGCGCCCGAACCAGGCCCCCCTGTTTGGAGGACGCTCAGCGCTGGACCGGATGCTCAGCGGCCAGGTCGCCGATCTCTATGTCGTGCGGCAATACCTTGATGCCTGGCGGGGTGGATGGGCGTAAACCTGGCTCAGACCACCTGGTCCCAGTGTTTCCGGATCGTCCCGAGCCGGTTCCCACCCGTTAACCTCTTCGAGCGGGTCTCGGACGCCGCTGACCTCGACGCCGTCCTCCAGCTCGAATCGCTGACCAATCCCCGGCTGCGGGAGGAGGTTGGCAGTCTTCACCTGATCCCGCCGGAGGATCGCTTCACAGGCCCTGGGGCCGGCTATGTCATGGCCGCCTTCACCCACCCGAATCCACTGGGAAGCCGGTTCTCCGATGGAAGCTTTGGTGTCTACTACGCCGCCCACGATCTGGACACGGCCATCGCCGAAACGGTGTATCACCAGGTCCAACACCTGACCTACACCCATGAGCCCCCCCAAGACCTGGACATGCGCGTCCTCATCGCACACCTGGTGGGAGCCCTGGTCGATGGGAACAACAGCGGGGTTGAGGGCCTGTTGCACCCGATGAGCTATGGCCCCGGGCAAGCCTTTGGCTTGGCGGTTCGTAGCGAGGGGCGGGATGGGATCCGCTATGCGAGTGTTCGCCAGCCTGGTGGCGAGTGCGCCGCCGTCTTCCGCCCCAAGTGCATCAAGAGCTGCGTGCAATCCGCTCATCTGATCTATCCCTGGGATGGCATCGCCATCCTGAGGGATCGAATTACAACGAAGACGCTCCTAGGATTTCCTGGCGCCATTTGAGGTCCCCATAGCCAAGTGCGCCTCAAGGTTGTCGCCACCGCCCTGAGCCTCCCCTCCGGGTTTACCATGGGGCCTTCCTGCTGCGTGCCCTTGCCCCCGGAGGTTCCCTGATGAACGCCACTGTCTCGTTCGTCCTCAATGGCAAGCCCGTCACTGTCACCAGCCCCCGGGACCGGATGCTGGTCTGGGTGCTGCGCGATGAGCTGGGCCTCACGGGCACCAAGGTGGGGTGCGAGGCCGGGCTCTGCGGGGCCTGCACGGTGCTGGTGGACTTCGAGACCGTGCTCTCTTGTTCAACGGCCCTGGGCGACGTGGCCGGCAAGTCCGTGCTCACCATCGAGGGC
>CAITBU010000280.1 GCA_903890595.1 uncultured Holophagaceae bacterium
ATCCACCAGGCCAGCTTGCTGGATAGCTGGCATCGAGGTTAGCCCAATGATAATTGGGCTGTAATTTATAGAAGATTGACTTTGAAATAAGGTCGGCATCTAGGTAATGCTTATTCCAAAAGCTAACCCAGGCCCCGTTAAGGAAGACCTCTGTCGCATAAAGTCCTGTCCCGTTGAATTTTGCGTGTTCAACACTGGTAACTTCCATGCACGGATTTTCAACAACAGCATACTTGATGTCGACAACCCCGCTCAGACTCCTTTTGATTTCCACGACCCTATCTCGGTAGGAATCAGCAAGGACCAATCGAACAGGATCTTTTGCACTCCCCTGTATGTCCAGTTTGCCTCTGACAGTAATTGAGGGCAGTGGATCCTGTGCGTAGGGGCCCAAGGCATAGGATGAATAGAACTGTAGTTTGGTCCCTTCAGCGACACGGACAGTCGCACCAGCCTCGATAAGCGTCGCATCGGGGACCACCCACAGCGAGTCCCTGCTGAGGGTCATATCCTCTGTAATAATTTTGGGGAGGGTTTTCCCATTCGTTACGAAAAGGACGAATCCCGATGCGAATGTGTAGGTCTGACTGTCCCCTGAATCCAGCCCATTCCTTGCCGTAATGGTCACCTTGAACGGAATAATGTGCTCATTGGGGGTCGCGGCATTGACTGAGAACCTGAATGGCCTAGCGACACCATTGATTGCGCCTGTGGCATCCACAGTCAACCCGTTGGTGTCGGCTCCAAATGGTCCAACCGCGCCATAGTCTACGGTGTCGCTTATCATGGTTACGTAGGGGTCATTCCCGACCGCACCAGCCGTAGGTTCCAGTTTTACGGAAACCGCGCTCGCACTTCCCCAGTGGTTCCTAATTTCAAGCCCAAGATCGATGGTTTCACCGGCATCCACTACGCCATCCGAGTTGTTGGTGGCCCCTTGGGATGAGGTGTCAAATACCCAATGCCGTAAATAGGAAAGATCTGGTTTTGGTGAAGATGAAACAGCTTCCAAGGCGTCTGCGGCGTGGTAGAGGCAACCTGGGAATGCCGTTTTCAAGGGCGCCGCCCCTGCCACTTGACCCATGATGAACCGCGAACTGTAGGTGCTCTTGTCTGGATATTTCGTTCGAACCAGTGCCGCGATCCCAGAAACAACGGGAGCCGACATCGAGGTCCCAGACCAGGCTGCATATTGGTTTTTCGGCATGGCGCTCCAAACACCCACGCCAGGTGCCATTAGCTCGTATTCTGTAGTATTTTTCGGAATGATATCCCAATTTGAGAACGCTGCTAACCCGCCACCTCCATATGAAGCCATAACACCCAGGACCCAGCTATAGCAAGCTGGATACATTGGCCGGCCCTTGGGATATTCAGGAGTCTGTTGATTTGGCAACCCATCGTTGCCAGCTGCAGCCACAAGAACGGCCTGTCCGAATGCAACAGCGAGAGCATCCTCCTCGACCTGGGACCTACCGTAACCACCAAACGACATGTTGATGACATCTGCACCATGAGCGACGGCCCAAAGTACGCCGTTTGCAATATCTGAAACCGTCAGGCCCCCTGAATACTGCGCAGACTTGATTGCCATGATTTGAACATTGAAGGCAATTCCTACCCCACCCTGTCCATTGCCGCCCTGAGCCGCAATGATGCCCGCCACATGGGTGCCGTGCCCGTTGTCATCCGTGGGATCGTTGATGCCCGTGATGGCGTTGTAGCCGTGGGTACCGTCTGCGCTGTTGGTCCATAGGTTCGCCGCAAGGTCTGGGTGGGTCATATCTATGCCCGTATCCACCACGGCCACGATGACATCTCGGCTCCCGCCCGGAGGGAATCCCTGGCTCTTCAAGTAGGCCCAGGCCTCTGGTGCATGCACGGCGGCAAGATGCCACTGCTGCGAAAAGAGGGGATCGCTGGCGGCGTCCGGAATCGTCGCGTCCGGAAGCAATGCTGGCCTTCGGATGTAGTCCGGTTCGGCTACTTCGACGCCGGGGATCTGTTTGACCTCGGCCACCCGAGCCAGAACATCCTCCGACTCTTCCAAGTCAATCCGGTGCCAGCGGGTGAGGTCCGG
Organism: uncultured Holophagaceae bacterium; assembly: GCA_903890595.1. Lineage (GTDB taxonomy): Bacteria > Acidobacteriota > Holophagae > Holophagales > Holophagaceae > Geothrix. The sequence continues at coordinate 2,081 of CAITBU010000280.1, forward strand.
TGTGGTGAGCACCTTCCCATCGCGTGCCATGAGCCTCTGCCCCACGCTGGGGACAAGGGCTCCAGTGAACTGGGGCCGCATGGCCTTGAAACCCTTCACGGATCGCACTTTGGCCAGCACCTCCTCGTCGGTGACCGCCGCTCCGCCCAGCGCCATGGGCAGGACCTTCACCGAGGCCGCCGACCGCAGTTTCACCAAGAGTCGCCCCTTGGCGTGGTCATCGGCCTTCCCTACTGTGGGGGTAGACCCTGTCTTGGGGGCTGTCTCCACAGCAGACCGAGTGGCCAACCGCTTCGTTTCGAGGGTGTGATCAGGAGGTGCTGCAACTCCCAAGCCCCCACCCACCAAGGCCCACAGGCCCATCAGCACCGCCAGATAGTGCCTGCTTCGCCGCATGTAGCCTCCCACCAGCCCTTCGGTTATCCGGGCAAATTTGAACTTCCTGCAAACCGGCTAATCCCTAGTCGTAACTTTTTGAAGCAGAACTGTAGCTACCCTATAAACAAAGTACCAGCATTTATATACGCATAAATTCGTATGAAACATCCTTACTGATAGTCCTTTTTTTCCACTAGGAGACCCCAGGCGATCGCCGCCCCCTACGACACGAAGCTTGGCCTAGGTGTCTGCACGGTGATGCTGCAGGCAGTGATACCAACGCTGACGACCTTGGGTGCAAGAGGGGGCTAATGAGTCAGCCATCCCCTTCTCCACTGAACCTGGCCACAGTTGCAGGTAATCTGTAGGCTCACCCAGGATTCCCCATGAGCTTCGACGCGGCGAAAAAGTATCTCTCTTTCCCCCACCTGGAGGCTGAGCTGCGGGCGGATCTGGTGCCGCTGCTGGCGGCGGCGGAAGCTGGTGACGCAGGTGCTGCGGCGGAGCTGGAGGATCGCTTCTTCGAGCCGCTGGCCTTCGGCACAGGCGGCCTGCGGGGATTCATGGCGGCGGGTCTGCGTCGCATGAACCAGCCCAATGTGCGCCGGGTGACCATGGCCCTGGCGGCAGTGGCCCAGCGCCACGCGCCGGACAAGAAGATCGCCGTGGTGGGCTACGACACGCGCCTCAACTCCGATGTGTTCGGCGCCGAGACGGCGGCGGTGCTGGCGGCGGCGGGCTACACCGTGTACCTGGGCGACCGCCCCCTG
>CAITBU010000281.1 GCA_903890595.1 uncultured Holophagaceae bacterium
GTGATGGCTGCCGTGATGAGGAAGGAGACCAGCAGTGGCCAGGACACCGACACGCCGCCGCCCACCTGGATGGTGGACGAGGAATAGGAGGTGGTGAGGATCTTGTAGTCCGAGGTGAAGATCAGCATCACCGTGTTGCTCATGATGAGCCCTAGGCCGATGGTCAGCAGGATCTGGTTCTGGGCCACGGCATCGAGGATCCGGTTGATGAAGACCTTCTGGAGGAAGCCTCCAAAGGCGAACATCAGCGGGAAGGTGATCAGCACCGAGACGAAGGGGTCGATCCCCATCATGGTGAAGATGATGTAGGTGAGGTACATCCCAACCATCAGGATGTCGCCGTGGGCGAAGTTGATCACCCGCATCACACCGAAGATCAGCGTGAGACCAATGCCGATGAGGGCATAGACACCGCCGATGAGGATGCCGCTTATGAGGGATTGAAAGAAGACAGCCATGGTCGCCTGGGGCTCCTGGAATAAGGCAGGGGGCGCCCGTTAGCGCCCCCTGGATAGGGTGGATTCACTTCCACTTGGGGAAGGGATAGACCGCCTTCTTGGATGCGAACTTGGCCGGCAGCACCGTCTCGTAGTTGCCCTTGATGATCTGCTGGACCAGCATCTGGTGGTCGTTCTGGTTGGTGAAGCCGTCGTAGTCGGCAAACTTGACCTCGCCCATGATGCCGTTCCACTTCCCGGCCTTTAGGCCATCGCGGGTCTTGGTGCGGTCCCCGCCAGTGCCCTTGGCCGTCTCGGCCATGACCATCATGGAGGCGTAGGCGCAAGCAGCGTGGTAGGTGGGTTCCTTGCCGAACTTGGCCTTGTAGCGCGTGTAGAACTCTTTGGCACCTGGCCAGCTCACATCCTCCGTCCACTGGGTGCAGGAGATGACGTTCTCTGAGATGGCCGTCTCCTTGGCGAACTCGACCGTGGTGAAGCCCGCACCGGCGCCCAGGAAGGCCTGGGGCTGGAGGCCCACTTCTTTGGACTGCCGCATGAGCAGGATGGCGTCAGCCACGTAGGAGACCATGAACACCAGGTCGGGGTTCTTGGACTTGATCTGGGCCAGGGTGGAGCGGTAGTCGGCGCTGCCCTTGGGATAGGACACGTCGGAGACCACCTGCATCCCCTTCTTGGTCACGTACTCCTTGGCCGTCTTGGAGGTGCTGGTGCCGAAGTCGGTGTTCTCGTAGATGAAGGCGATGGTCTTGGGCTTGCCCAGACCCACCGCAGCATCAATGAGGCTGGAGGCGTACTTGTCGGCGGGGGCGTTCATGCGGAACACGAACTTCAGACCCTGGCGCGTGATCTCTTCCTTGGCAGCAGCAGGGATCAGCAGAGGCACGTGGTACTTCTCGGCCAGCTTGGCCACGGCGTTGGAACAGGCCGAGGTGTAAGGGCCCACCACGCCCACCACGTTGTCGCGAGTCGCCAGCTTCTCCATGGCGCTCATGGAGATCTGGGGCTTGCCCGTGTCGTCCTCCCATACCAGCTGAAGGGTGCTGTAGCCCTTCTTCTTGAGGTCTTCCTCAGCCAGCTTGATGCCGTTGGTGATGTTCTCACCGATGGGCGCCTCGGGGCCGCTCATGGAGTTGATGACGCCGATCTTCTGCGCCACCAGACTGGGGCTTAGCACCAGTGCTACGCCCAGGGCCAGGAAATGCTTTCGCATGACAGCTCCGTATGAAAGATGATGTTGAGGTGAACTGGATAATTTTACCCTAGGTCAGGCTAAAAAGCGAAGGGACTTCTGGGGGTAACCCAGAAGTCCCTTCGCTTGGTGAAACCGCTTCAGATCAGGTCGTGAATCAGAAGCCGATCATGAGGGAGGCCACGATGCTGTCGCCGCCCTTTTCGCCGGTCTGCCCTGCGCGGGGGACGTAGAAGTTCTTGCTGCGCATGATGTAGTCCAGCTTCAGCTTGCCGGTGGTGTACTTGCCGGGGTTGAAGAGGTAGTTGTAGCCGAGGGTGGTCTCGGTGTACTTGGGGCTGTAGTCCACGGCCGCACCGTTCACCAGCAGGGGGCTAGGCCCTGCGATCTGGGTGTAGGGGTTGTAGGCGGTGTACCAGTTGCTGCCGGAGTTGTAGTTCAGCATGTCGTAGCGGGCCAGCAGCCAGTGGGCACCCATCTTGTAGACCACGGTGCCGACATAGCCGGCAAACTTCTGGTCGAGGTGCTCGCGCTTGGGAGCGGTGGCAGCAGCGAAGACGGTGGGGAAGCGGCGACCCAGCAGGCCCGTCGCATACTCGAAGTCGGCGTAGAGGTTGCCAGCGTTGTAGGCGTAGTAGAAGCCCTGGAGGGTGGTCTTGTCCTTGTTGTCCTTGATCTGGGTGGCACTGGGGGCACCGACGGTCCAGGTGGCGGGGACGGTGGCATTGGTCAGCGTGCTGTCCTTGAGGTTGGTCACACCCTCGCGGTAGTAGGCGCCGAACTTGTGGGCGGTGCCGACGGCGCCGTCATAGCGGAAGGTCCAATCCTTCTGGGCGTTGGCATCGTTGTTCTTGCCGCCGCTGCCATCGTCCGTGGTGCCGTTGGATACGGCCAGGTTGAACTTGCCCTGGTATTTGCCGCTGCTGAAAGCGTACTGGGCCCACACACCGCGGTCACGCTTGTCGCCGAAGGCGCGGTTCATCTGGTTGCGATCCCAGAACAGGATGTCGCGGGCGCTGACGATGGTGGCCTCGTAGGTGGTCGGCATCTTGAACTGGCCGGCCTTGAGGGTCAGGCCCTTGGCCACAGTCCAGGTGATGACGGCATCATGCAGGACGTTGTTACCCACGCTGGTGGTGGCATTGTTGGGGTCGAACATGATGTTCCAGCTGACGTCGTCGGAGACCTTGCCGCTGAGGTAGACCTCAGAGCGCTTGATGGCGAAGGTGTTCTCCGCAAACAGGGCGTTGACGCCGTAGTAGTTGGAGGACCCACCAGGCGTGGCAGAGGTGCTCAGGCGCAGGTTGTTGTCCATCATCTGGCTGTACCAGAACTCGATCAGGGCGCCGTCGAACTTGACGGCCTGGGCCTGCGCAAAGCCGGCGGCAAGCAGGGTCGCAATACCGGCGAGGCGGGAGATCTTCATGTGCTTTCTCCTTAAAGGGAGGGTTGGGAGGGCGGTGTGAAGGATCCAGGTGAATGCCTACAGACGTAGGAAGCCAGTGGATCAAGAAAGGGATCGGACCGTTCTAACCTAATCTCAGCCCGAGGATGCGTCCATCAAAATCCTAGGAAAGTTCCCGGGGATGTGATGGATTGCACATTCACGTGAAAACACCAATGTCATCTGCAGTTCTCAGGAATGTTACATCTCGGTGCAGGGGCTCTGAAAACCCATTTAACCCCCCTCAATGGCCCCCTGGAGGGATTGTTAAAAATCGCAAAGTACAGAAAAAAAATCCGACCAACTGTCCGGTTTTTACCTGCCCTCAGGGCTGAAACCGGGGGGGCAGAAGGATGGGGTTCACGGAAGTCCGGCGCCGGAGGCCCCGGCGCTGAAGGTCGAACTTGAAGAGCCAGGTGGTCTCCTTCTCCTTGATGGCAGAGGTTCCCAGCACCCGGATGTAGAGGTAGCGCCCGGCCCGGTCCACCCGGAGGTCCTCGGTGCGCTCATGGGCGGCCAGGGTGATGCCCGTCACCTGGGTGGGCGGCGCATCGGAGTACTGAATCCCGATGGCCTGGCTCCGGTTGGCGGCGGTGATGCGCACAAAGGCACCCCCTGCGAGCGGCACCCGGTCGTCCCACTGGAGCAGGGGCCCCTGCCCGTCTGCCGTGACATGCAGCTGAATGGGGGCGGCCTCCATGTAGGCCTGAGCCAGGAGGTGGTCCGAGATCTTCTGCCAGCCCAGGTAGACGCCTGTCCCCATGAAGAGGATGACGAACATGGCGAAGCTGGTGAGGTAGGTGGTGGGCTTGAAGCTCATGCGGGTCTCCGGACCGGGGCGGCGGGCCGCCCCAGCCTACACTGGCCCCGGGAAAGGCCGCCACGAAAGGGGTTGGCCAGGCAGCGCAAAGCCCAGCGTGAATCAGTAGGCGAGGGCCGTCCGAGCATCCTTGGCAGCTTTGACCATCATGCTGAACTGGTCAGTGGCCAGATTGGCGTCGTCCCAGATGTTGAAGTAGACCACCATGACGACGTCCACGGAGGGGTCGTAGACCATCAGGGAAAGATAGCCTCGGTGGGCCCCCGTGTGTCCGTAGCCCAGGCTACCGGCATTCATCAGACCCAGACCGTAGCTCTGGCTGCTCTGAGCCGTGGTGGCCATCATCGCCGCCACAGAGGCGGCGTTGGGACCTGCCTCGGCGCGGACCAAGCGCTTCACCCAGCGAGCCAGATCCACAGGGGTGGCGATGATGTTGCCCTCGGCAATGTTGCAGGACATGTTGTCGTTGGTCACGTCCTTGAGCACCCCATTGGCATAGAGGTAGCCCGGCGTGAAGGGTGCGGGGATGGCCCGATCACTGGGGAGCATGGGAACCGAGGTTGCGCTGAGACCGTTCGGAGTGATCAGGTTCTGGATGATGAACTGGTCGTAGGAGAGGCCTGAGACCCGCTCGATGATGGTGGCAAGGAAGGAATAGCCCGTGTTGGAGTAATGGAAACCCTCGCCCGGCCGGAAGTAGGAGAGGTTGCAGGTGGCATTCACACCAATCAGCTCAGCAGGCGAGAAGGCGTGGTTGGGATCCAGCGCAAAAACGTAGGTAGGGTAGTTCTGGCCTGCGTAGGGAACGGCGCAGTTTGCCGGGACCAGCTCATTGGTCACATCGAAAACCCCTGCGGTGTGTGACATCAGCTGGCGGATGGTGATGGCGGCCTTGTTGGGAACAGCGAACTGAGCCGTGTCGGGTACATAGGAAATCGACTTGCCTGGGATCATCGTGACAATGGCGTCATCGAGGCGCAGATTCCCTTGCTGGGCGAGGAGCAGGAGCGCTGCGGAAGTGAAGGTCTTGGTGTTGCTGGCGGCCCGAAAACGGGAAGTCTCGGTGACCGTCGTCGGCATGCCTGCCGAAGCAAAGAAATGTCCCCTCGGGGTCTCAAGATAGATGGCCAAGCCCCCGCTGGGGAGGCTGTGCCCTTGCTGGTAGGTGCGCCAGTTCTCCGTGACGGAGGCCTGAAACCGCTCAGCGTAATTGGTCCTGGTGCCTGGGCCGCAAGAGAGCAAGGCGAGACCCAGCAACAGGCCAGCTAGGGTTCGGGGCCACAGGGAGTACGGCATTATTGACATAAGCATCCCCTTCCAAGGTATTTATCAGCCTCTCTTGGGGTGGCGTCCATGACTTTCTATACAAACATCGAATTCATAGACCCCAGCCAAGCCCGACCAGGAAGCGAAACTGCGTCTTAGCCCCTTTCGCGAAAACCCCCTTCAGCGACTGCTGAGGTGACCCCCAGGGAACGCTGGAGGGCCCGCCCTTAAACCACGGGATCACAGATTCCACCTGCTCAGCTCTGGCCTGGGGTGCGCTAGGAGCGCAGCCACTCCCTGCCAGCGGCTGTGCTCAGGTACTCAACCTCTGGCTCAATCCCCACCCTGCCTAGGTCGAGACGGTCGGCGTCCCAGCAGCAGCCGATGGTCGGGTCCGTGGTGGTCTCTCCGTCCGTGTGGTGGGTGCAGGCGTAGCGGAGCAGCTCGAACTGGGCATCGTTCAGGTGGAGCAGGTGGGTGCCCCGCATGCTGCCAGCCAGCTCTGCCCCACGGAGACCGTGGTCTGGGTCCGTGTCCTCGTTCTCCCGGCGGGAGTCATGGAACAGGGCGAAGAGATACACAACCTCCGGGTCGCCCCCAGGGGTGGCCTTGGCGAGCTCCAGCCCAACCCTGGACACCCTGATCCAGTGGCGAGGACCGTGCAACCCTTCCTTGGGCAGCTCGTAGCCCTCGAGGATCGTCCGAAGCAGGTCATCCATAATTGCCAGGGTAGCCCGCTGAATCTCCTGGAGGCTCCAAATCGATACTTCCCCTGCCTCCTTGGTGAGGACCTGGACGCCACACGGCACAACCGGTAACAAAGGAGCAAATCCCCATTACAGACGCACCACGGGGTCGCTGATTGCATCAAGCGCCAGGAAGGTTCTCTGAGCGCCACAAGCAGAGCCGAATCCAGCAGACAGTTCCAGTTCGCCCAGGGCGTGATGATAGTGTGATGAAGAAGAAAAACGGGGTGGGTTTCAACCTCGAAATTGTGCCGATAAAAAACAACCGCCACTCAATGGTGGCGGTGCTTTATGTTTGGTGGTCCCGGAGCGACTCGAACGCCCGACCCTCAGATTCGTAGTCTGATGCTCTATCCAGCTGAGCTACGGGACCGCGTGAAGGTCTGATTCTACCGGATTCCTTGGGACTGTCCAACCCAAAGGGCGGAGGGTAGCCCTGGGAGGCCGCACGGCCGAGTCTGGATATTCCAGGCGAACCGGGCGGGCCAGAGTATATTGGGTCGAATTAATCAATTGCCCTCGAAGGAACCCCATGAGCCCCCGCAAGGCGTCCCCGGCCAAGAAGAGCCCCCTGCCCGTTCCGCCCGGCCTACCCGAGGCCGACCCCCAGGCCCCGGTGGACCCTGCGCTGACGGGCTTCCCGGTGGTGGGAATCGGCGCCTCAGCTGGTGGCCTAGCGGCCTTCGAAGCCTTCTTTGCCGGGATGCCTGCAGACAAGGATCCGGGCATGGCCTTCGTGCTGGTCCAGCACCTGGCCCCGGACCACAAGAGCATCCTGACCGAGCTGGTGAAGCGCTATACCCGCATGGAGGTCTTCGAGGTGGAGGATGGGGTCCGGGTTCGCCCCAACTGCGCCTACATCATCCCCCCCAACCGGGACATGGCCTTCCTGAACGGCACCCTGCAGCTGATGGAGCCGGCCGCCCCCCGGGGCCTGCGCCTGCCCATCGACTTCTTCTTCCGCTCCCTGGCCCAGGACCAGCGGGAGCGGGCCATCTGTATCGTCCTGTCGGGTACCGGCAGCGATGGCGCCCTGGGGGTGCGGGCCGTCAAGGGCGAGGGCGGCATGGCCATGGCCCAGTCCCTGGAGACCACCGAGTACGACGGCATGCCCCACAGCGCCATCGCCACGGGCCTGGTGGACTATGTGCTGCCTCCGGCCGCCATGGCCGCCCAGCTGATCGCCTACGCTGCCCACGCCTTCGCTCGCCGCACCAGCCCTGCCATCGACCCGTCCCCCAAGGCCGGGGACGTGCTGCGGAAAATCTGCGTGCTCCTGCGGGACCACACGGGCCACGACTTCTCCCAGTACAAGCAGAACACCCTCATCCGCCGAGTGGAGCGGCGCATGGCTGTTCACATGGTGGATCGAACGGAGGACTACCTGCGCCTCCTGCGCAACACCCAGGGCGAGGCCCAGGCTCTGTTCCGCGACCTGCTCATCGGGGTCACCAACTTCTTCCGGGACCCGGAGGCCTTCGCCCTTCTCGAGCACGAAGTCATCCCCAAGCTCTTCGTGGGCAAGCACGCCGGGGCGCCCATCCGGGTGTGGGTCTGCGGGTGCGCCACCGGGGAGGAGGCCTACTCCATCGCCATCCTGCTGCAGGAGCACCTCGAGTCGCTCCGGCACTCCTACAAGATCCAGGTCTTCGCCACGGACATCGACCCCGAGTCCATCGAACAGGCCCGGACCGGCGTCTTCCCAGCCAGCATCGCTGCGGACCTCTCACCGGATCGTCTGGCCCGCTTCTTCACCCAGGATGGGGAGGGCGGCCCCTACCGCATCCAGAAGGTCATCCGCGACTTGCTGGTGTTCTCCGAGCAGGATGTCATCCGGGACCCGCCCTTCTCCAAGCTGGATCTGATCACCTGCCGCAACCTGATGATCTACCTCAATGGGGAGCTGCAGCGGAAGCTCATCCCCCTGTTCCACTACGCCCTGCTCCCCGGCGGCTCGCTCTTCCTGGGCACCTCGGAGACGGTGGGCGAGTTCGCCAACCTCTTCACCACGCTCGACCGCAAGCACAAGATCTACCGGCGCCAGGAGGATCTCCCGGGGGCCCTCCGCCCGACCCTGGGCGGGTTCGTACCGCCCCTCAGCGAAGGCGCGCCCACCCGAACGGTGCGGCCTGATGCCACGGAGGCCACCCGGGCCAACCTCCGCCGCCTCACGGAGGCCACCCTCCTGTCCCACTACGCCCAGGCCGGGGCCCTCATCAATAGCCGGGGCGAGATCCTCCACATCTACGGCCGCACGGGCAGGTACCTGGAACCCGCCGCCGGAGACGCCGGGCTGAACATTCTGACCATGGCCCGGGAGGGCCTGCGGCCTGCCCTCACCAGCGCCCTCTACCGGGTGGCGTCCCGGAAGGAACCCGTCTTCCACCCGGGCCTGCGGGTCAAGACCAACGGCGACTACACCACGGTCAACCTGTCCCTGCGCCCCGTGATCAGCGAAGGGCCGGAGCCCCGGACCGATCTGTTCCTGGTGGTGCTGGAGGAGGCCCCGCTCCCAGCCGAGGCCGCAGCTGCCCATCCCGTTGATGCGGCCCCCCCCCAGCCCAGCAGCCACGAGGTGCGGCGCGTCGCCGAGCTGGAACAGGAGCTGCGCACCAAGGAGGAGTACCTGCAGAGCACCCTCGAGGAGATGGAGACCTCCACCGAGGAGCTCAAGTCTTCCAACGAGGAGATGCAGTCCGTGAACGAGGAGCTCCAGTCCACCAACGAGGAGCTGGAGACCTCCAAGGAAGAGCTCCAGTCCGTCAACGAGGAGCTGGCCACGGTCAATGCCGAGCTGCAGAACAAGGTGTCGGACCTCTCCCGCGCCAACAACGACATGAACAACCTGCTGGCGGGCACCGGGGTGGCCACCCTGTTTGTGGACCATCAGCTGCGCATCGTGCGCTTCACCCCCAGCGCCACGGAGCTGATCAACCTGATCACTGGGGACATCGGCCGGCCCGTGTCCCACATCGTGTCGAACCTGGTGAGCTACGACAAGCTGGTGGAGGATGTCCAGACCGTCCTGCGGGACCTGACCCCCCGCGAGGTCGAGGTGGAGACCCGCACCCACCGCTGGTTCCTCATGCGCATCCGGCCCTACCGCACCCTGGACAATGTGATCGAGGGCGCCGTGATCACCTTCACGGACATCACGGACCGCCGCGTGGCCCAGTCCCGCCTCGAGGAGCGGGAGCGCGAGCTCAGCATCATCCTGAACGGCATGTTCGATCCCTTCGCCCTCCTGGACCTGACCTTCGACGCCGAGGGCCTGGTCTCCGCCTGCCGCCTGAGTTCGGTCAACGGACCCTTCGAAGTTCTCACCGGCCTCTCTGGAGATCGGTGGCGGGGCAAGAACCTGGGCGAAGCCTGGCCCGGCACCACGGCCGACTGGGAGACCATCCTCCAGCAGGTGGCTCTGACCGGCCAGCCCGCCCGCTTCGACCTGATCCACCGGGCCTCCGGCCGCGGCTTCCTCTGCAGCGTGCTGCGCCCCGGGGCCCGCCCGGACCGGGTCTGCATCGTCCTCAAAGTGCTTCCAGCTGCGGGCAAACCCCTGCGCTAGGCCCTAATTAGGAGTCCTTGTGGCCCCTCCCACTCCGAGCGATGGACCCCAGGGTGGCTACACCCCCGAGGCGCTGCCCAACCTCCGCCACCTGGCAGAGCAGGAAGCGAGCGAGCGGGGTGGAGTCCCCACGGAAGGGGTGGGTCCCGCTGCCCAGCGGCTGATCCACGAGCTGCGGGTGCACCAGATCGAGCTGGAGATCCAGAACGAGGAGCTACAGCGGGCCAGCATCGAGCGGGAAGCCAACCGGGCCAAGCTGCGGGAGCTCTACGACTTTGCCCCGCTGGGCTACCTCACACTCAGCGAGCATGGCCTGGTCCAGGAGGCCAACCTCACCTGCGCAGCCATGCTGGGGACGGACCGAAGCAGCCTCATGAAGGCGCGCTTTTCCCAGTTCATCCTCCCCCAGGATCAGGATGCCTTCTACCGCTTCCGGGCCCGCCTGCTGCAGAAGGAGGACAACCAGTCCTGCGACCTGCGCCTGGTCCGCGCGCCGGGCCATGTCTTCTGGGCCACCCTCAATGGCACCCTGGCCCAGGGCCCCACCGGAGGCCCCCGCTTCCGCATCGTCATCAGTGACACCACCGCCCGCCACACCTCCGAGACCCTGCTCCGGGAGAGCGAAGAGAAATACGCCACCCTCTTCCGCAGCCTCACGGCCGGCGTGCTCATCAGAGACGCCGCCGGGCGCTTCGTGGATGCCAACCCGGCCTCGGAGCGCATCCTCGGCCGCTCCCGATTCGAGTCCATGGCCCAGACCTTTGATGCCCCGGGCTGGAACCTGACCGGGTCCGATGGCAGCCCCCTGACCCTGGAGGAGTATCCCTCTGCGCGCGCCCTTGGCGAAGGCCGGTCCGTGGAGAACCAGGAGATTCGAGTGTCGCGGCCCGATGGGAGCCAGGTCTGGTTGCTGGTCACCGCCAGTCCCATGCCCGCCCCCACCCTGGGCGTGGCCATCCTGTTCACCGACATCACCGAACGCAAGCAGCTCGAGCAGGAGCTCCGTGTGCGGCAGGCTGAGCTCGAGGCCCTCAACCAGTCCCTGGACCAGCGGGTCACCCAGGCCCTCGACCTGGTCCGAGAGCGCGATCAGTTGCTGATCACTCAGAGCCGCCAGGCCGCCATGGGCGAGATGATCGGCAACATCGCCCACCAGTGGCGCCAGCCCCTGAGTGCCCTCGCCGGTGTGCTGGCCAACCTCGAGGATGCCCACCGCCTGGATGCGCCGGACCCAGAGGCACTGGCTGTGCTGGTCGAAGAAGGCAATGACCTCATCCGGCGAATGTCTACCACCATCAGCGATTTTGCCCACTTCTTCCGGCCCGACAAGGCCCCGACCACCTTCTCCGCCGCAGCCCTGCTCCGGCAGGCCGTCGCCCTGGTAGAGCCCCACTTTACGAGTGAAGGGACCCAGATCCAGATTGAGGTGCCCCAGGACCTGATGCTCGCGGGCTTTCCCAACGAGTACGCCCAGGTCCTCGTCAACCTGCTGGGCAATGCCCACGATGCCATCGAGGCCACCTGCCCCGGTGCGGGCCGAATCCACATCGCTCTCGAGGCCTCCGAGGGGCTGGGCTGCGTCACCCTCCAGGACAACGGCGGCGGCATCCCGGCAGACATCCTGGAGAAGGTCTTCGACCCCTACTTCTCCACCAAGCCCATGGGCACGGGGATCGGGCTGTACATGTCCAAGCAGATCATCGAGCGCGGCATGGGCGGGTGCCTGTCGGTCTGTAACCACGGCGAAGGCGCTCGCTTCACCCTGTGTACCCCCCTGGCACCGGTGCAGCTGTGAGCACCGACCTCGAGCACCCGGACTTCCTGAAGGATCTCCCTGTGCTCTATGTGGAGGACGACGGCCCCACCCGAAATCAGGTGGGTCCCTGGCTGCAGCGCCGGGTCGGTTCGCTGGTGTGCGCCGCCAGTGGCTCGGCGGGGCTGGACGCCTTCCGGGATCGGCCGGCCCGCATTGTCGTCACGGACATCTGCATGCCCGTGCTGGACGGCCTGACCATGGCCGAGGAGATCCGCCGCCTGGACCCGGCGGTGGCCATCATCGTGACCACAGCCTTCGAGCAGACGGACTACATGGCCCGCTCCATCGAGCTGGGCGTGGACCGCTATGTCACGAAGCCCATCCGCTTCGATCAGCTGGAGGCCGCCCTCTGGCACTGCGCCCACAAGGTCGTGGCCCAGGAGGTGCTGCGCCAGAGGGCCTGGTTCGAAGCAGAGGCCCTGCGAGTCCGACACCAGGAAAGCGTCCGCATCCTCACCGGTGGCCTCGCCCACGACTTCAACAACCTGCTGCAGGCCATCCTGGCCTCCTTCAGCCTCATCCGGCAGCAGGCAACACCCAACAGTGCCATTGGCCAGAATGTCCTCCTGGGGGAAACGGCCGCCACCCAAGCCCGCACCCTGGTCCGGCGCCTCGCCAGCCTCTCCGTGCCTTCCGAGACTCTGGACCACGTGGGCACCGTCGACACCCTGCTTCGGCGGGCGGTGGCTACCCAGCTGGATGGCACCGACATCCGGGCGGTCTTCGCCTTCGGGGATGGCGGGACCCTCATCGAGTGCAACCAGGCCAGCCTCCTCCAGGTGCTTGGGCACTTGGTCGCCAACGCCCGAGAGGCCATGCCCGGCGGCGGCACCCTGACGGTGGCCACCGAGCGCAGCACCTCCTCTGGCGAGGATGGCCGCCACCTCCCGCCGGGGGGCTACCTCCACATCACCTTCAGCGACACCGGGCACGGGATACCGGCGGCGAATATGCCCCTGCTGTTTGAGCCTTACTTTTCCACCAAAGAGCGTAGCTCCCAGAAGGGCATGGGCCTTGGCCTGGCCCTCTGCGACACCCTCGTCCACCGCCATGGCGGCACCCTCTCCGTGGACTCCATCGAGGGCCAGGGGGCGACCTTCCACCTGTACCTGCCCGTGGCCAAGCGCTAGCCGAACCACTAGCGGGCCGGGGCCTCCCAGCAGCGCAGGGGCTCGGTGCGGGAAGCGGCGCAGGGCGTGCCCGTGAGGCGGGTGGCCAGCTGGTCCATGAGGGCCCGGGCCGTGGTCAGCTTGCCTCCCAGCACCAGGGTGAGATTGGAGAACCGGGGGTGGGTCTCCAGCACGGCTTCCCGGCTGAGGTGGGTGGTGCGCCCACCAGCGGCCACCAGCGGGCGCACGCCCAGCTCTTCGGCCCGCACAGGCAGGCTGCGCCAGGGCACGCCGGGCAGGTTGGCCTCCAGGGCCCCGTACAGCTCCTCGCGCTCCGCCGCCACGATGGGCACCCAGCCGTCTGCCACCTCGCGCTCCGTGGTGCCCACCTGCAGGAGGCCATCCCGGGGGATGACAAAGAGGATGCGGCCCCCCGGCCGCCGGATGGCCCAGGGCCGCGCACAGCCGGGCACCGCATCGAACCAGAGGTGAATCCCAGCGGACAAGCGCAAGCGGGGCTGGGAGTCACCGAACCAGGCTCCCAGGGCACCGTCGGTCCAGGGACCCAGGGCCATCACCCACTGGCGGGCGGCCAGCTGGCGCAGCGTCCCATCCCGCCGATCCCGCAGGCGCAGGGTCCGCAGGGTGCCGCTGGTGTCTTCGAAGGCCTCGGGGTCATGGCCGTCCAGGAGCAGGGCCGCACTGGAGGCGGCCAGGTCCCGGGTCAGCTCCCGGTCCCAGGTCATGAGATCAGCGTAGGCCGTGGCGCCCCGGAAAGGCCCCTGGGCGGCCCGGGGATCGGCCTGGAACACGTCGGACGGGACGTAACCCAGGACGAGGTCTGCGGGCCAC
>CAITBU010000282.1 GCA_903890595.1 uncultured Holophagaceae bacterium
CACCGGCCTGGGGCGGCACCTCTTTTCCGAGCTCCGCTACGATGCTGAGGGCCGTGAGCTGCCGGACTTCATCCTGAACCAGCCGGCCTTCCGGGGCGCGGAGCTCCTCCTGAGTGGCCCCAACTTCGGCTGCGGCTCGAGCCGGGAGCATGCCCCCTGGGCCCTCCTCGACTTCGGCATCCGCTGCGTCATCGCCCCCAGCTTTGCCGAGATCTTCTTCAACAACTGCTTCGCCAACGGCATCCTCCCCCTGGCCCTGCCCATGGCGGCCATCGAGCAGCTGGCGGAGGCCCCCGGCCCCGTCACCGTGGACCTGCCAGAACAGACCGTGACTGCCGAGGGGCTGAGCTTCCGCTTCGAGCTCGAGCCCGCCCGGAAGAACACCCTGGTGCAAGGCCTGGACGAGATCGCCCGCAGCCTCGCCTGCCTCCCCGCCATCGAAGCCTACGAAGCCCACCGCGCCCAAGCAACCCCTTGGCTCTAGCACCATGCCGGATGAACCCCAAAGAAGGGCAAAGTTGCCTGCCCAGGTACACCTTTGTGCCCTTTGTGTTCTTTGTGGTTAATTGCTCTTTTTTGCTTCAACAGAGGCCGAACCCTTTGAAGAGCACCGACGCAAGGATCATTGATTCCACAAATGCCCTTGGGGTTCTGCTTGCTTGGTGGAAAAGCAGTGAAATAACCACAAAGAACACAAAGGTCACAAAGAAGAAGTCTGTGGTCTTCTGGCGGTAGGCTGGAGGCTCATCCGGGATGCCCATGAGATCCATGACTGCTTTTGCCGAGATCGTCCAGCCGCTGGAGGCGGGGCAGCTGCGCCTCACCCTGCGGAGCGTCAACAGCAAGGCCCTGGACCTCTCGCTGCGCCTGCCGCCGGCGCTGTTCCCCCTGGAGGCTGCCCTGCGGGCCAAGGTGCGGGGCGCCGCCCAGCGGGGCAAGCTGGACCTCACCATTGAAGTCCAGGACGAGCCCTCGCTCGAGCCGCGTCTGAACCGCGCCCTGCTGCGCTCCGCCGCCAAGGCCTGGCAGGAGGACGCCGAGTGGCTGCACCTGCCGCCCCTCAGCGCCGATGCCTTCTTCCGCCTCCCCGGCGCCTGGCTGGCCCCGGACTCGGATCTGGCGGAGCGCCTGGAGGCCAAGCTCCTCCAGGGCCTCGCCACCCTGCTGGACACCTGGAACGAAGGCCGCCGTCGGGAAGCCGAGCGGCTGCGTCCCTTCTTCGCCGACGGCCTGGCCCGTCTGGTGGAGCTGCGGGACCGCCTGAAGGCTGGTGCGGAGGCCCAGGCCGCCGAGCTGCCGGGTCTCTACCGCCAGCGCATCGAGCAGCTGCTGGAAGACGCTCGCCTCGCGGGCCAGCTACCCGCCGAGCGCCTGCTGGCGGAGGCCGGTGTGCTGGCCGAGCGCCAGGATGTGCGCGAGGAGCTCATCCGTCTGTCTGCCCACCTGGACGACTTCGCCGAGCGCCTGGCCAAGGACAGCCTTGAAGGCAAGGCCGTGGACGTGTGGTGCCAGGAGGTCCTGCGGGAGCTCAACACCACCGGCAGCAAGTGCAAGCGCATCGACATGACCCGCGCCGTCATGGAAGCCAAAGGCGCCCTCGACCAGATCCGCGAGCAGGCCGCGAACCTCGAGTAGCGACTACAGCCCCAGCGGATCGTAGGGCAGGTCTGTGGCGGCCTGCCAGGCGCCGAAGAGCCGGGTGCGGGTCCAGTCCGTGGGGTCGGGCCGCAGGCGGCGCAGGCGGCGGGAGAGGAACCACACGCTGCCGTCCTTGAGGCCGAACTCGTCGTAGGGCGCCAGCCGGGCCTTCGCCATGTCTCCGGGGGCGACTCTACCCGGGAAGGCCGCCCAGGCCCAGCGCCGCGCGCTCAGTCCTGCGGCCCAGTGAGCGCCCTGGAGCAGGGTCGGGTCCGTGACCAGGGAGACTGCCGCGAAGCCAGCGCGCCCCAGCGGGAAGCCCTCGAAGCGGGTCAGGGTGGTGCCCCTCCGCACGAAGGGCCCGCTGCCCGGCACCCGCCAGTGCAGCAGAGCTTCCGGCAGGTCCATGGGACGGCTCTGGAACTGCAGCTCCAGGGTGGCCGCAGCCAGCACCCGC
>CAITBU010000283.1 GCA_903890595.1 uncultured Holophagaceae bacterium
ATCCACGTTGAGGTAGGGGTCCATCTTCATCAGCGTGACCTTCAGCCCCCGCGCCTCCAGCAGCGCCCCCAGCGAAGCCGCCGCAATCCCCTTGCCCAGGGAACTCAGCACACCACCGGTAACGAATACGTACTTAGTCATGGAATTGCTCCTGCATGGGCCATGGGTTCAAGAACAAGAAAAAACTCTCGCAGAGAAAGGACGAGAAGGCAGAGGTCCGCAGAGGAACGGGAAGGCATGTTGAAGGCCCTCTTTCCTCCGCGCCCCTCCGCCCTCTCCGCGCCCCTCTGCGAGAGTCGTTCTCTTCTGAAAGGGATGGCGCGGGTGTCGGCGAATGCTCACATCTCCTCCGGGGCCTGGATGCCCATGAGGTGGAGGCCTTGGCGCAGGGCGCGGGCGGTGGCGACGCAGAGGGCCAGGCGGGCCTCCCGGACCTCGGGGGTGTTCTCTGGGGCCAGGATGGGACAGTTGGTGTAGTACCCGCTAAAGGTCCGGGCCAGGCTCACCAGCTGTCGGGCCAGGGGCGTGGCCATGTTGCCGTCGGCGGCCGCGGCGATGGCAGGGGGCAGACCCGCCAGCTCGAAGAGCAGGGCCTGGGCCTCGGGGGCAGCCAGGCCGCCCAGGTCGGCAGGCAGGGTCAGCGGGGCGAAGGGCAGGCAGGGGCCTTGCGGAGCACCAGGCTGGGCCTGGGCCGCCCAGGTTCCGCCGGCCTTGCGCAGGACGCTCAGGATGCGGGCGTGGGCGTACTGCACATAGGGGCCGGTGTCGCCATCCAGGGCGATGACCCGGTCCCAGGTGAAGGTAATGGGCTTCACCCGGTCGTTCATGGCATCGAAGAACACCACGGCGCCCATGCCCAGCATCTCGGCCACGGCCTCCTTGTCGGCCAGGCCCGGGTTCTTCTCCTCGATGATGGCCGCCACCCGCTCCCGGGCCTCGTCCAGCACGTCTTCGAGGAAGATCACGTTGCCCTTGCGGGTGCTCATCTTGCCTTCCGGCAGCTTGACCATGCCGAAGGGCGTGTGCAGCATGCGCCCCTGGAACCAGGAATCCAGCTTGGCCAGCACGGCGAAGATCTGTTGGAAGTGAAGTACCTGATCCGTGCCCACCACGTAGAGGCAGCGGTCGAAGGCGTAGGCCTCCTGACGATACAGGGCAGCGGCCAGGTCGCGGGTGGCGTAGATGCTGGTGCCGTCCCCCTTCTGCACCAGGCAGGGGGTGGCGATGCCCACATCCTCCAGGTTGATGATGCGGGCACCCTTGTCGCCCTCCACCAGCAGGCCCGCTGCGGCCAGGCGGTCCATGGTGGGCACCAGGCGATCCTCGTAGAAGGCCTCGCCCTGGGCCAGGGTGTCGAAGGCCACGCCCAGGCGGTCATAGATGCGCTGGAACTCCCGCAGGGAGATCTCGCGGAACCAGGCCCAGAGCCTCCGAGCCTCGGCATCGCCCTCTTCCAGGCGACGGAACCAGCCGCGGGCCTCGTCACGCATGGCGGGATCGGCCTCTTCTTCGGCGTGGAAGCGCACATAGAGCTGGAACAGGCGGAACAGCGGCGTGCGGCGCTTCTCCGGGGCCGGCTCGGCCCAGTCGAAGTCCGCTTCCAGGTTGGCGTTCCCATCTTGGGCCCAGCGGGTGTAGGCCGCCAGCAGGGTGCCGAACTGCGTGCCCCAGTCCCCCAGGTGGTTGAGGCGGATGACCTCGTGGCCCAGGAACTGGTTCACCTGGGCCAGGGCGTGGCCGATCATGGTGGACCGCAGGTGGCCGATGGTGAACAGCTTGGCGATGTTGGGCGAGCTGTACTCGACGATCACCTTTTTGCCCGTGGGCGGGCGGGAGCCAAAGGGCCGGTCCCCGGGTGCCTGGAGGATGGCCCCCAGCACTGCAGCGGCGCGGGTCTCCGGCGCCAGCTTCAGGTTCAGGTAGGGACCCGCTGCCACCAGCCCGGCGCCCTCGATGCGAATGGCCGCCACCAGCTCCTGGGCCAGCTGCGCGGGGTTCTTCCCCAGCTGCTTGGCGGCCCGAAAGCAGGGGAAGGCCAGGTCGCCCAGCTCGCCGGAGCGGGGCCGCTCCAGCGTGATGTCCACGCCGGGCAGGGCCGCCGCCAGCTGCTGTTCGAAGGTGTGTCTCAGAGCATCCATGCGGGGGGTCCTTGGGTCTTAGTCGGCCAGCTCGGCCATGGCCTTGTCGAACTCTTCGGGCTTGGGGGCCACGCCGTGCCAGCCGGCCTGGTTCTCCATGAAG
>CAITBU010000284.1 GCA_903890595.1 uncultured Holophagaceae bacterium
ATGCCCGCCGGCGGCGGCATGCCCACTGCTGGCCCCACCCTGCCCAGCGCCGAGGTGCAGGCCCGCATCTCCCGGGCCGAGGCCGCCGTCCTGGCAGATCCCAAGAACCACGATGCCTGGCTCTCCCTGGGCAACGACTACTTCGACATCCACCAGGCCCAGAAGTCTGTGGACGCCTACAGCAAGGCCCTGGCCCTCAAGCCCGGCGACCCCAACGTCCTCACGGACCAGGGCGTGATGTACCGGGAGCTGGGCAAGTTCGACAAGGCCCTGGCCAACTTCCAGAAGGCCAACCAGCTGCAGCCCACCCATGTGCAGAGCCTCTTCAACCTTGGGGTGGTCTACTCTGCGGACCTCAACAAGCCCGACGAAGCCGCCAAGGCCTGGAACAAGGTCATCGCCCTGGCCCCCGCCAGCGAGCAGGCCGGGCAGGCCAAGCAGATGCTGAGCCAGATGAAGAAGTAGGCCCAGACGAGGGGGCGGCACCATGGTCGATCTGAGCCTGCTGTCCGCCCCCCTCTGGGTCCTGGGGACAGGTACCGGCGTGGGCAAGACCCACGTGGCGGGCCGCATCGCCCGGGCCTGGGCTGCCACTGGCCCCGTCACGTATCGGAAGCCCTTCCAGACCGGGGTGGACCGCCCGGACCATCCCGCTGCGGACGCCACGGCCGTGGCGGGCTCGGGCATTACCACCGAGAGCCACGTGCTGCTCCAGGCCCCGCTGTCCCCCCTGGCGGCGGCCCGGCGAGAGGGCTGCACCGTGGACCTGGCGGCCACCGCAGCCTGGTGTCTGCGACCTGCGGCGGGCAAGGTGCTGCTGGAAGGCGTGGGCGGCCTCCTGGTGCCCCTTGCCCCCCAGGTGCACTTCCTGGCCTGGGCCACCGAGCTGAAGCTCCCCTGCGTGCTGGTGGCCCTGGGCGGACTCGGCACCATCAACCACACACTCCTCAGCGCCGAAGCCCTCATGCTCCGTGGCTGGCGCATCGAGGCCGTCCTGCTCAACCCCGGTGCGGATGGCACTGACAGGGCCTCCGCAGAAGAGAATGCCGCACTGCTCCGGGAGTTCCTGCCAGTGCAGGTCCACGTGCTCCCCTAAACAACGGCCTTGGGAAACAGGATTGAAGGGCATCGACACCTGCTTTTTATCCCCCTCATCCCCTTCATCCCTGTTCCTTGGTCTTTTTTTATAAAACAGGGATGAAGGGAATGAAGGGGAAAGAGAAACTCGTTGGTGCCCTGTGCCCCTAGGCAGCGAGGCCCTGTCCACAGAACAGGGGAAGGCCTCTTACACTGGACCCATGCCCACGCCCCTGCCCCCTGACTGGACGGATCGCCTGGCCCTGGACCGGGCCCATGTCTGGCATCCCTTCACGCAGATGCAGATCCACGAGGCCGATCCGCCGGTGCCCGTGGTGGGCGGCGAGGGCTGCGACCTCCTGCTGGCCAACGGTGAGCGGGTGCTGGACGGCATCTCCAGCTGGTGGACCTGCCTCCATGGGCACGGCCACCCGCGCCTGGTGGGTGCCCTGGAGCGCCAGGTCGGCAAGCTGGACCATGCGATGTTCGCCGGCTTCACCCACGAGCCGGCCCTGGAACTGGTGGCCCGCCTGCGGCCCCGCCTGCCCGCCAGCCTGACCCGCGCCTTCTTCTCGGACGATGGCAGCACCGCCGTGGAGGTGGCCCTGAAGATGGCCTTCCAGGCCCAGCACCAGCGGGGCGAGCAGGGCCGTGACCGCTTCGGCGCCCTGCGCGGCGGCTACCACGGCGACACCCTGGGGGCCGTGGG
>CAITBU010000285.1 GCA_903890595.1 uncultured Holophagaceae bacterium
CGATTCACCTATAACGACGACGGGACTACCCGCACGGTGGACATTCCTATCCCATGGAAGGTCATGGACATGTATTCCACAGGAAACCCGCTCAGTTCGACGACGGTGAGTGATCCGACCACTTCCGCCATCAATCCCGATGGCACCACCACCTCGTATGGAAGTGGCAGGAATATTGAGGTGGATCAGGCTTATAAAGTTGATGGTGGGGATGTTATGCTAAATGTTCGTGACACTACAGGCAGCAACGCCACCAGTGTGAGACTCCAGCATACGGGATACCAGACCCCCTATCTCACATTCCTTTTTACCGGAAAGTATGCGAATGGTCCCTATGCGAATAAGTACATTGTCTACGACGCCGCTGATGCAAGCATCGTAGGTGGTCAGAGTCTCGCTACGTGGGGGCAGGGGTTCGGTATTGGGATACCGACCGGAACTACTTTGGTTGTGCCTTCCTATGGCGAAGCCCTAAACGGTGTGACTCGTCCCTACCTGGGTACTGTCACGGTCGACGCCGCATCCTATGTGGTGCCTTCGAGGACACGTGTCCAGGCAGTCAAGGAGGCTGCGATCAACTCCTGGGTTAAGTACCAGAACCGGGTGATGTGGGCCTTTCGGTACATCGGAGATGGAGGCTCAGATCAGAACCAAAACAGCATGTCGATCTCATCATCGGCCACCCTTCATAACACTGCCACGACTCTAGATACAGTCCCTACATCTGCTGTTTATGGAACTGACACTGGTTGGACACTGTTGAATGGCAATTCGGTGGCAGGCATGCAGCGAATTTCTTACATGCTGGAGAATACCAACACACCCCTGACCTATGCCGTCTCTAGCGCCATGGCCCAGTTCTGCGATCCAAACAATGTCTTTAATTCCATTGAGACCGCGGCTAACAAGCCTTCCCAGTGCATGACCCACTTCCTCATCCTTTTTACAGACGGGGCGGACAATGTCGGCACCCTTACCAATACCTCCCCTTACCTGGATCCAACCACATTGCAAGGTAACGCCTGGGACGGGAACAAGAATCTTCTACTCAATACGACTGGGGTTAATCAGGGGGTCACAGGACCGAACTACTGGAACCTCTATACGTTTGCAGCCATCGGGGCCCACCTCAGTGACAGCTCGGTCAAGGATGGGGCAGGGGCCAGCCACTACATGGCCATACCTGCCACAGGCTATCCCCCTACGTCCAGTGGGACGCGCAGTACGTTCCTCCCCTATTCGATCACCTCGAGAGGTTCTGGGACAAATCTCACCAAGTTCGTCCAGCCCCACCGAATCACAACCATGGCTGTGGGCGTAAGCCTGGGCGGCACCTACCTCGATCCCAACTCACCCAAATACAGGCTTCTCGCCGCGGCCGCCATTGGCGATCCCACGACCTTGTCCTGGAACCTGAACAACCTCCTACCCTTCGACTCGGTTCCGGATCCGAACGATTCCAGTCGTCTGTTGCGCAAGTCCGGTACCACCAATTTCTTCGACGGATCCAATCCGGAAACGTTGAAGAAGAGTCTGGACGTGGCGATCCAACAGGCCCTGCTTCCCTCGAATGTCAACACCACTTCCAACCCTGAACTACCCTACATTGGGGCGGCCCTCGGGCAGCAAATCTACCTAGGGAAGTTCAAGCCACCTGCGAATGGTGGTGTGATCTGGTCTGGAGACCTCCTTATGTTCGGCAGTCGCCAGGTGGATGGGAAGACTCTGGTCATCGACAATACGAACAACCCTGCGACCCTGGTCGATACCAGCACCGCCGTCTGGGCTACCTCCACAGCACTCTCTGCCCGGCCTTGGTATCAGAGAAAGCTATTTACCCGGATCCCAGGCAACTCACAAACTCCCGAGTATGGTCTCAGCCTTTTCTCGGATATTGACCTGACTTCAGCCCATGAGTACTCGAGCAGTTCCACGGGTCTCAAGAACTTCGTCGCCACCAGCAACGCCACCGATCCTACCCGGCAGCACGTGATTCAGTTTGCCGCTGGTGGTGATACCACTGGGACCATGAGTACCTCACTTAACTCCAATGGACGCCCGGTCTCGAACCGACCCAACCTGATGGGCGACATCGTCAATTCCAGCCCTGGTGTCCTCGAATACAACTACAGCCAGATCCAATCGAGCCTCCCAAGTAGGCTTAAAAACTGGTCTGGTACATCGACCAATTCAAATGTTCCGAACCGCTTCCGCCTACTCTTAGTGGGCACCAACCAGGGTTGGCTTCATGCCTTTGGTGAAGTTAGTAACATTACCACTACCAACGGTGTGAACCAGGTTAATGGTGCTGTGGACGAGCTCTGGGCCTTCATGCCCACGGATTTCCTGGCCAACCTGGACTACATCACCCAGGCGGGAAACTCTCACCAGTTCATGGTGGACGGCACACCTTCCATCTATTTCCTTGACCTCCCACCGTCCACTGGTGGCATTGGCAACGGAAAGCTCGATTGGGGCACAACGGGTGTCACGCAGACCACTGATGTCACGCAGACCAAGGAACGCGCCATCGCCATCATCGGATTAAGGAAGGGCGGGCGTAGCTACTACGCGCTGGATATTCATGACCCCTTCAATCCCACCTTGAAATGGTCCTTGGTCGCAGACGAAGCTGCCAACTTCCCCTCTACCCGAATCCCTTTAGGAGGACCTTCCCTTTCGACGGTGCAGTCCATTCTTGCTAACTGGGGCTTCTCCACCTGCACGCCTGCCCTTGGACGCATCATGTTCAATGGTGTGCTGAGAGATGCGGTCTTCCTCGGAGGCGGTCTTAGCCTTCCTGAGGTTGAAGCGAACTTCATGGTCAACAGCGTCACCCCGCAAATGGGCCGGTCGATCATCGCCCTGGATGCCTACACTGGTGAAATTCTCGCCGCTGTTGATATGTCAAGTTCAGGCTCGCCAACGGCCAGTGCCTCCATTCCTGCGGGCCTCGTTCCCTTCGAGTTCTTTCTGAACTCCGGGATGGCCCAGCGTGCATATTTCCTAGACTACAAAGGCGGACTCTGGTCCTGGGGTCAGCAAACCACCGTGACCTCGGCCACTGCGTATCAGAATTACCGGACGGACAGTTCGGACATCACCAACTGGTCGGTGCGCAAGGTGGCTCAGGATGGCACTGGGAAAAACGCTCTTTATAGCACCTTGCCAGCACCCTTCCGGGTGGGGACCTTCCCAGGTCAGGGCAAGAGCGGGACTCCGTCCCCCGCAGTCGTTGGCATCGCCACGATAAGCGGAGACCGAAACAACCCCTTGGACTACTCCTACACCACCAACAAACCGGCTCAGCATCGACTAACAGTTATCTTTGACAGGCAAGACCATAAGGCTTGGGATAGCTCTGATTCCGCTATTACGGATAGTTCACTCCTGGATGCCTACCCTAGCAATAGCTCCATTCAAGCTGGTGACCCACTGATTACCCCTGGAACTCAGTCCTATTACTTGGCTCCGCATGATGCCTCAGGCAACTACTCGACCCCCAAGCTTGGGTACTACCGATATCTCCCTGCTGCGTCCGGGAGCTTTATCGCGAAGGGCATCAACTCTCCCCTTGTGGTCGCCGGAGCACTTTTCTACTCCTTTTTCTCTCCTGAGGCGGCAGATCCTTGCACTGGCGGTGCCGGAAAGACCTATGCCAGCCTGATCTGCGATGCTCTGAATCCCATTGTCACCGACTCTCGAACAAATGTTTCCTGTACCAGCGGAACCCAGTTCACCTGGACTGGTGTTGCTTCGGATTTCGTGACCATCGGCACCCAGGGCGTCTTGCAGGCTGGCGTGATTCCAGCCATCAATCCTGCGCCCGGACAGAGTCTGACCACGATCCAGTTGCAGACGATCCTCGGCAATCGGCTCGAGCGGTTCCCCAAGGTCAGGACTTGGCGCACGATTCACTAAGACGCTTGAATAACATATTTTCCGGGGCCCTTCGGGGCCCCTTTTCCTGCCGGGTCCGGGGGGGCGGTATGCTGGGGTGTGCCGGAACCCTCACCCATCGCCCGCCTTCGCCCCAAGAAGGCCTTCGGCCAGAACTTCCTGGTGAACGAGGGAGCCATTGGCGTCATCGTGGCCTCGGCCCTGGCTTCGTCCGCACCGCGCCTCCTGGAGATCGGTCCTGGACCGGGGGTCCTCACGCAGCGCCTGCTGGCGGATGGCCGGCCCCTCTGGGCGGTGGAGCTGGATCCGGAGGCCTGCGACCTGCTGCAGGGCCGCTTCGGCGACAACCCGACCTTTCACCTCCTGCCCGGCGATGCAGTGCGCGTCCCCCTGCCGGAAGGGGAGCCCTGGTCCGTGGTGGGCAACCTGCCCTACAACGCCGCCACGCCCATCCTGGCCCGCCTGCTGATCGAGGAGGTCCCCTGGGACCGCATGGTCCTCATGTTCCAGCTGGAGGTGGCCCAGAAGCTCATGGGCGTGCCGCACACCAAGGCCTACGGTCCCCTCTCGGTGCTGTCCCAGCTGTGCTGCCGCCTCACCCGCCTGGTGAAGCTGGGGCCCGGCTCCTTCCGCCCGGCCCCCAAGGTGGACTCTGCCGTGGTGCTCTTCGAGCCCCGAGTCGAGGCGCCCACACCGCTGGAGCGCAGGGCGCTCCTGACGGTGCTCCATCGCTCCTTCGCCCATCGCCGTAAGACCCTGGCCAACAACTGGCAGGGGGCGCTTTCGGCGGAGGCTCTCGCCAGCGTGGGCCTAGCTTCGGCCCTGCGGGCCGAAATGATCCCGCCGGCGGCGTGGCTGTCTGCAACCCGTACCCTGCTCATGCACTACCCGGAGGTATTCCCATCGTGATCTCTCCCTACCCCGAATTTGAAGCCTGGTCCCAGCCGCCCGCTGCGGACGAACTCCGCCTGATCCCCATCGGCGGTCTCGGCGAGTTCGGCATGAACGCCCTGGTGGTGCACTCCGCCCGCAGCCTCTTCCTGGTGGACTGCGGCCAGCTGTTTCCCTCGGACGACCAGCCGGGCATCGACTCCATCGTGCCGGACTTCGCCTACCTGGAGCCCTTCGCCGATCAGCTGCAGGCGGTGCTGCTCACCCATGGCCACGAGGACCACATCGGGGCGCTGCCCTACTTCCTGCGCCGCTGGCCGGTGCCCGTCTATGGCACGGCCTTCACCCTGGGCCTGCTGGAAGGCAAGCTCAAGGAACATGGGCTGGACACCGGCCTGCTGCGCCTGGTGAAGGACTACGGCCGGGTGAAGGTGGGCAGCGGCGAGATCGAAGCCGAGTGGATCCCCGTCACCCACAGCATCCCGGATGCCTGCGCTCTGGTCCTGCACACCCCCCAGGGCGTGCTGGTGCACTCCGGGGACTTCAAGCTGGACCCGGAGCCCATGGATGGCCGCACCACCGGCATGGCCCGGCTGCAGGCCCTGGGCGACGCGGGCGTACGCCTGCTCATGGCGGACTCCACCAATGTGGGGCGCCCCGGCCGCTCCCCCTCCGAGGCGACCTGCTACAAGGGCATCGAGGCCGCCCTGGAGCAGACGAAGGGCCGCCTGTTCGTGACCACCTTCAGCTCGAACATCCACCGCCTGCAGATGCTGGTGGATCTGGCCTATGAGTTCCACCGCAAGGTGCTGCTGCTGGGGCGCAGCCTGGACCGGAATGTGGCGCTGGCCCGCTCGCTCAAGCTCCTGGACCTGCCCGATGACATCCTCATCGACACCAAGGACGCCAGCCTCTTCCCGCGCTACGAGCTGATGGTGCTGTGCACTGGCAGCCAGGGCGAGCCCATGAGCGGTCTGGCCCGCCTGCTGCGCCGCGAGGTGAAGGGTCTGCCCATGCAGTCCGGTGACCGGCTGGTGGTCAGCGCCCGGGCCATCCCCGGCAACGAGGTGTCCATCTCCCGCATGCTGGATCAAGCCGAGCGCCTGGGGGCTGAGACCTCCCTGGAGGGCCTCGGCCCCGTGCACGCCTCAGGCCATGGCAGCCGCGATGAGCTGGCCGACCTGATCAAGGCCGTGCGGCCCAGCCACATGGTGCCCGTACACGGCACCTACCGGAACCTCCGCGCCCACGGCGCTCTGGCCGCCTCCCTGGGCTGGACCCCGGAGCACATCTCCTTGCTGGACGGTGGCCTCTGCCTGCGCCTCTTCACCGACGGCCGGGTCGAGTTGCCGGGCACGGTGCCGGTGGGCAAGTGCTTCGTCCACCAGGGCGTGGACCACATGGTCGATGCCCGGGTGGTGAAGGATCGCCTCATCCTCCAGGAGGACGGCGTGGTCTTCGCCACCCTGCTGGTGGACCCTCTGAGTGGGGACCTGGCCGCAGACCCCACGATCCTCAGTCGGGGCTTTGTGATGCTGTCCGATGACGAGGCCTATGGCGACCTGCTCTCGGGCGTGGCCCGCCGGGCCTACGAGGAGGCCCCCAAGGTGATCCGCAAGGATCCCGAGGCCCTCCGGGACGCCGTGCGGCTGGCCCTGCGGCGGATCATCCGCAAGACCACCCAGGCGCGGCCCCTGGTCATCCCGATGATCCTGGAGGCCCCTTCTGCCTAGCTAGCGGATCCCCCGGCGAATGCCCCCTGCAGGACCGTCCAGGCCACCCTGGCGGGGACCCAGGCGGCCGCCCGGCACCTGTCGGAGGGCCTCGGCAACGCGGCGCTGCATCTCCTCCACCTGGATGATGAGGCGCACCTGCTGGGCCGGGCTGAGCTTGCCCCGGATGTCGTCCTCGAACTTGAACTTCAGGTCGGCCTGCTGACGCCGCAGGTCCACGAACTGGTCCAGGAGGGGACGGACCTTGGCACTCTTTTCCTCCTCGGTGCCCGGCCCCATCAGGATCTCGTTGAAGCGGCGCCGAAGCTGCTGGATCTGCTGGGTCTTGGTGAACTGCTCCCGGTCATAGCGGGACCAACGCTCGGTGACGGCGCGGGCCTGCTCCTCCTGCAGGCCGATGCTCTGCTGGAGGTGGTCCAGGCGGTAGCGGGCCAGGGGGCGCTCCTCCTCGGCCTGGGCCAGGAGGGGCAGGGACAGGAGCGTCAGGAGGAACAGGGGCCGAAGCATGGGTACCTCTGGGGTCACTTGGGGCTGGGGGAGGGGGTGTCCAGCTGCTTGAGGAGGGCCTGCATCTCCTCGGCGGAGAGGGCATGGATGCGGGCGGCATCCTCCTCCCGGTCATGGAACGGCGTATCTGAGACGGTGGTGGTTTCCACCCCTTCGGTCGCCCGGGGGAGGCTGGCCTCCACCAGGGGCGTGCGGTTGGCCCGTCCGGCCCAGAAGGCCCCGGCGCCCACGGCCATGAGCAAGGTGGCAGCCACGGCCCAGGTGAGGGGGGCCACCCGCCGGTGGAGGGGGGTACGGAGGGGCAGCTTGCGGAGGATCCGGTCGGGCAAGCGCTGGTGGTAGCCCGCCGGGGCCAGGACCTCGGGGACTTCCTCCTGGGCCAGCCAGACCACCCGGGCTTCCTGGCAGGGGCGGCAGGTACGCAGATGGGCCTCGGCCTCGGGACCGGGGCTCAGAGGATCGGTCTCGATGGCGGTGAGGGTCAGGGTGCAGGCAGCGGGGACGGGGGTGGTGGTCATGCCCGGCCTCCTTTCATGTGACGGGTAAGGCTCTGGATGGCATGGAAGATGTGGGCCTTCACGCTGCCCACGGTGGTGCCCATCTCCTGCGCGATGCGCTCGTACTTCCAGTCGTGCTGGAGCTTCAGGGTGAGGGCCTGCTTCTGGCGCGGGGGCAGCTTGGGCAGGGCCTCCTGGAGCAGACGGCGGGCCTCGGCATCGAAGACGGCGGCGGCCTGGGTCTCCTGGACCCGCAGGGCCGGGTGCTCGGGGGTCCCCTCAGCCCCATCCAGGCTTTCGTGGTCCCGGGTCACCCGCTCCCGGTAGTTGAGGGCCTGGCGGGTGGCGATGGTGATGAGCCAGGTCCGGAAGGAGGACTCGTACCGGAAGCCGGGCAGGGCGCGAAAGACGCGGATAAAGGTCTCCTGGACCACGTCATCGGCGTCCTGGTGGTTCCTCAGGATGGCGTAGGCCTTGCCGTAGACATCCCGACTGAAGGTCTGCACCAGGAACCCAAAGGCCGCCTGATCGCCCTTCTGAGCCTCCTCCACCCACGCCAGCACCTGGGGCGTGTGGTAGGGCGAGCCCGGATCGGGAGTCCGATCGAAGGGCTGAGTGGCCGTCTGGGTCATCAAGGGCTCGCTGGTGGTGGCAATCGCCATCATTCTAGGCTCCGGCGGCAGGTCGCAGTGAGTTTCCGCCGTCATCGGATGGACCCAGCGGCCCCTCCTGGGGTTGAATGGAGCCTGCAAGCATCTTCGGATCGCACCTTCCGGTCCCCGCCCACGGCCCCCAGGAGTCCCCATGCACGAGCGCATCACCCCGCTGTTTTCCGAGGAGCAGATCCGGGTCCGGGTCAAGGAGCTCGGGGTCCAGCTCACGGCGGACTATGCCGGCAAGGTGCCCGTGGTGGTGGGCCTCCTCAACGGTGTGTTCCCCTTCATGGCGGACCTGGTGCGGGCCATGGACCTGGACATGGATGTGAGCTTCATGCAGGTGGCCAGCTACCACGGCGGCACGGAGAGCACGGGCGAGGTCCACATCCTCAAGGACCTGGACCGCAGCATCCAGGGCCGCCACTTGCTGGTGGTGGAAGACATCGTGGACACGGGCCTGACCCTCCACAAGGTCCGGAACCTCCTGAAGGACCGGGAGCCCCTCAGCATCAAGGTCTGCACCCTCCTGGACAAGCCCAGCCGCCGGAAGATCGAGGTACCGGTGCATTATGTGGGCTTCACCATCCCGGACCACTTCGTCATCGGCTATGGCCTGGACCTGGACGGCAAGTACCGCAACCTCCCTTACGTGGGGGTCTACCACCCATGACCCGGACCCGCTGGTCCTGCCTCCTGCTGGCCCTGCTGCTGGCGCCCGGCTGCGGCTACCACCGCCTGGACCGGCGCCCCCGTGCCGCAGCCTGGGCCAAGCCCGGGGAGACCATCCGCCTGGCGCGCTTCCGCAACCTCACGCCCCGCCTGGGGCTGGAGGATCGCTTCACCCGGGCCCTGGAGAACCGCCTGGTGGCGGCCAGTCCCTGGCGCATGGTGGCCCAGGGCGAGTCCTCCCGCTGGGTGCTGCAGGGCACGCTGGAGAGCTACACCTCGCGCCCCATCGGCCTCAGCCTGGGGGGCGACCGCCTCAAGGCCAGCGCCGGCTCGGCCTCCCGGGTGGAGGTGGCGGTGGTGGCCAGCGTGGAGCTGCTGGACGGCATCACCGGGGCCGTGGTGCTCTCCCGGCGCGGCCTGACCTTCTCCAACCAGTACCGGGTGGACCAGAACTTCGCCAGCTTCGAGAGCCGGGAGATCCAGGTCATCGAGAGCCTGGCCGATGACTTTGCCGAGAGCTTCCTCACCCAGCTGCTGGAAGGCACGGACTGATGGCTGCGCCTGCTGCCTGGGTGGCCCACGGCTTTGCCCTGCTCCACGGGGAGGACGGCGATGGCCGCCGGGAGGCCGTGGCGGCCTGGAAGCAGCACCATGTGGATCCGGAGTGGGCCGACTTCTCCTTGACCGTGTGCAGCGAGGGCTGTCCCTGGCCCGAAGTCCTGGCCGCTCTCCAGGAAGCCCCGCCCATGGGCGTCGGCGCCCGCACCGTGATCGTGCCCGCCGCCGACAACCTGTTTACCCGGGCCAAGGAGCTGCCGGCCTCCATCCGGGCGATCCTGGAGCATCCCCCCACCGATGTGAACCTCCTGCTGGTGGCCTGGACCACCCTGCCGGCAGCCCCGGGCAAGGCCCTGGGGGCCAAGCCTTGGACGGACTGGGCCAAGACGGGCCGCACCCTCAAGGTGGGGGCCCTGGATCCCCTGGAGATTCCAGCCTTCATCGAGCAGGAGGCCCGCCGCCTGGGCCTGACCCTGCAGGGCTCTGCGGCCACGGTGCTGGCCCAGCGCCAGGGCGGCCATCCGGGCCTGCTCAAGCGCGCCCTGGAGGTGCTAGACCTGCTGGCGGAGGATCGCCGGGTGACCGAGGCCATGGTGGATCAGGTCACCTTCCGCCTGGCCGACCAGAAGGCCTTTGCCTGGTCGGGCGCCTGGCAGAAGGGCGATGCCGCTGGGGCGCTGCGGGCCCTGCGGACGGCCCTGGAGGACGGCGACGAACCCCTCATGATGCTGGGGCAGGCTCGCCGCGAGGTGGACCGCCTGCTGAAGCTGGCCGAGGCCGAGGGGGCCGGCCTCAAGGGCGGCGAGGTGCTGGCGGCACTGGGCCTCTCCCCCCGGCAGGCCTTCCTGCTGGACGGCTACCGGAGCGCTTGGACCAAGCTCGGCCCCAAGGGCCTCAAGGCCCTGCAGGCCCGCCTCAACCAGTGCGAGCGGGACCTCAAGGGCATGGCCCTGTCCCGCAGCGAGGCCCCCCTCCTGGACCTCACCCTGGCCCTGTGCCGGGCCTGGGGGCGCTAAGCCTTCTGCGGGAACCGGGCATTGATCACTTGAGCGTGGGCTTCGCCGGACGGATGATGGGGGTCTGCATCCCGGAGGGCTCATGTCCGAAACTGTTGTTCCCAACCAGACCTCAGCTGAGGTGGTGGCGTCCAAGTCCTTGCTGCCTCAGGGCTGGAAGGCCGACCTAGGCCATCTTGCCGGGCTGGACCTCACTCTGGCGGCCACGGAGCTGCTCCGGCGCACCACCAGCCGCCTGCCGCAGGATGTGATCGACGCCCTGGTGCAGGGTCGTGACGCCGAGGAAGAGGGCAGCCGCGCCTTCAACACGCTGAACGACATGGTGCGCAACATCAACCTGGCGGACGACCACGTCACGCCGCTCTGCCAGGACACGGGCTCCATCATCTTCTGGGTGCGCCATCCCTTCGGCATGAGCCAGCTCGCCACCCGGAAGCAGCTGCGGGCGGCGGTGGTGGAAGCCACCAAGCGCTCCTGGCTGCGCCCCAACTGCGTGGAGTCCCTCAGCGGCAAGAACAGCGGGAAC
>CAITBU010000286.1 GCA_903890595.1 uncultured Holophagaceae bacterium
GATCATCATGTGGGCCGTGGCAGGCTGGGCCGATTCCATGGGCAGCTGCTGGTTGTAGCTGTGCAACCGCTCCAGGGCTGAGGCCAGCATGTCGGGACGGCCCGTGAGGTGGGCACTGTAGTCATCGGCCATGTACTCCCGAGACCGGCTCACAGCCATCTGCAGCAGGAGGGCAGCCACGGGACCCAGGATCATGATGGCGATGCCGGCGATGGGATTGGAGCGGCCCTCGTCATCCCGGGGCGTGAACCAGATGGCCATCCGCGACAGAAACATGATGGCCTGGGCCAGCACTGCCGCCAGGCTGCCGATGAGGATGTCCCGGTGCTTGACATGGCCCAGCTCGTGGGCGATGACAGCCTCCAGCTCGGGCCGGCTGAGGATCCGCATCAGGCCCTCGGTGACGGCAACCACAGCGTGATCGGGGTCCCGCCCAGTGGCAAAGGCGTTGGGGGTGTCCTCGGGAACGATGGCAATGCGCGGCATGGGCAGCCCGGCCCGCTGGGCGAGGTTGGCCACGATGGCATGGAGGGCGGGGGCATCTTCAGGGCCGACAACCTGGGCCCCGTAGCTGGCCAGCACGATGCGGTCGGAGAAGAAGTAGCTGAAGCCGTTGAGCGCGAGCCCCAGGACCAGGGCCAGCACCATGCCGGACTCGCCACCCACCATTCCGCCGATCCACACCAGCACGCCGGTCATGGCGACGATGAGGAGTAGGGTCTTGGCCTGATTCATGGATCCGCCTCCGCATTCAAGAATACCGTTGCCCTCAAGGGCCCGTCCGTTTGATGACAACCAACGTCACATCATCCCGGAACCGACCTTCCCCGAGGTGCTGGAACGCCACCACCAGCAGGGCTTCGAACAGGCCGTCCGCAGTGGCGGCGGGCATGCTGCGCACCACCTCTGCCAGGGGGTCGTCTCCGAGATCCTCCCCGGCCGCATTTTCCGCCTCCACCATCCCATCGGTGAAGATCACCAGCACATCGCCGGGCTCCATCCGCGCCTGGCCCTCGCGGAAGGTTGCTCCGGGCAGGAGACCGACCATGGGCCCGGTGGGCGAGAGGCGGGCCACCTCGCCCGAAGCGCGCACCAGCAGGGGCGGGTTGTGGCCCCCGTTCACATAGCGCAGGTCCCCATTCAGGGGGTTGAGGCTCCCAGCGAAGAGCGTCGTGTAGCGGTTTCCGTCCCGTACATCATCCATGCGGCGGTTGACCCGCTCCGCAAGCCGGCCCCAGTCCTCCACCCGCCGGTAGGCCATGGCCCGGAGGAAGGCGGAGAGCTGGGTCATCATCAGAGAGGCTGGCAGGCCCTTCCCGGAGATGTCCCCCACCGCCAGGTGCAGGCGATCCCCCTGGGCCTCGTCCCGGGCCATCCAGAGGTCGTAGAGGTCCCCTCCCACGGCCTGGTAGGGCAGGTTGGCAGCAGCACACTGCCAGCCCTCGGGTTCCGGCAGGGTCTTGGGCAGGAGGCGGCGCTGGATGTTCCGCGCCAGGTCCAGGTCCTTCTCCATACGGTCCGCCTGGATCCGTGCCTCCCGCAGGTCCAGGCTGGACAGCTGAGAGGAGGTGAGGTTCAGCAGGGTGCGGAGGAAGACCAGGTCATCCTCGGTCATCTGACCTACCGCAGGCTCGGCGGCGAAGGCAAACCCGTGGCTGCGGCTCTGGTCCCGTAGCTCGACAGCGTGAACGAGGCTCCGGGTCTGGACCACCTCGTGGATTTCCTCCCCGCTGAGGGCCTCGGGGAGCGTACCCAGGCCCTTGGCGTGGAGGACCTCTCCTTGGGGGCCCACCACCAGCAGGCGCATGATGCGGAACTCACCCATCAGCGTGTTGGCCATGAGGCGGATCAGGTCCCGGCGGGTCTCCACCACGCCCAGGTTGCGGGTCAGCTCGAAGAGCGTGTTGAGGCGGGAGAGTTGCAGGGCCAGGGACTGGTTCTGGGTGCTCCGGACAGCCTCAGCCCGCCGCCAGGCCAGCAGGGGCGCGCTGATGGAGAGCAGGAGGGGGAGGGCGTCGGGTGCGCTTTCGGCCTTGAGCACCAGGTGGCCGTAGGTCTCTTCTGCGTAGGTCCAGGGGAACACCAGCCAGCCCGAGCCGGGATAGGTGGGAAAGGCCGGGGCACCGCCGCGCAGAAAGAGCCAGGAGCCACCATCCCAGACGCCCCCCTGGCTCGCCTTGGCGATGCCGAGGGCCGTGGTTCCCACCAGGTGGATGAGGTCTTCTTCGGAGCCCTGACGGGGGAAGGTCTCCAGAAAGTCGATGAGGGGAAGCAGCTCTTGAGCTCCCTCAGGGATCTTCATCGCCAGCAGGCGGAGGCGCTCGAAGGAATGGGTCTGCATCGGGGGTGGGGGGCCGCTCTCAGCTGATCTTCTTGATCAGGCAGCACTCGTTCCTGCCCGAGTCCTCGTCGGCCCGGAAGCGGACCTCGTCCATGAACCGGCTCATGAGGAGCAGGCCAAGCCCGCCCTTGCGGGGGTGCTTGATGTACTCGCTGGGATCCGGCAGCACCAGCTGATCCTCCCGGATGCCCTGCCCGGAGTGCCAGATGTGCACCTCAAGCGCCTGGGGGGTGAAGCGCAGCTCCAGCTCCACACTGTGGTGCCCCTCGCCCCGATAGGCGTGGAGGATGACGTTGGTGACGGCCTCGTCCACGGCGATGCTCACCTTCGCAGCCGTGGCATCGTCCAGCCCAGCCACAACAGAGGCGCGCTTGGCCAGCCCGGTCACCAGGTTCAGGTAGCGGGTCTGGCTCGGGATGATGAGCCGAAACTGGGCGTGGTCCACCTTGGCCGCCACCCTCAGCCCCCAGCCTCGGGAGAAGCGAGGGCCTGGCTCTCGTCCGGGAAGACCTTGTAGAGCTGGGTGAACCCGAGGGTGTCGAAGATCGCGAAGACGTTGTCCTGGAGGTTCGACAGCAGGATGTCGCCACCATGCTCCCGCACGGTCTCAATCAGGCCCATGATGGCCCCCAGCCCCGCCGAACTGATATAGCTCAGGTCGCGGCAGTTGATCAGGATTCGGTACTGGCCGCCCTGGACCAGGCCCTCCAGGACCGTCTCGAAGTCCCGGACCGTATGGGCATTGATGAACCCGGCGGGGAGCACCACTGCCACCTCGCCAGCCTGCCTGACTGCAATGGAAAGATCCGCCATGCCTGGACTCCGGGAACCTGCGCCATCCTAGCGGCTCCCATAGGGCATGTCCAAAGATACCGGGACAGAGCGGACACCTGGGCGGGCCCATTGGCCCCTCCGAAGGCCCTGCAGAGCCCTCCTCAGCACCCCCAAAACCCGATTTGAGGTGCCCTCCGGAGCATGCGCATTCCTGAAAGGAGCCATAATCATGCGGCTGAGATATTTCCGGCCATGGATGACAAGTGGGTCCAATTCTGTTACAACCATGTACTTTTGGGTCTAGACAAGGATTTGAACATGGCTGATCTCGGCAAGAAGCACTCCTGTTTCCAGTGTGGGGCGAAATTCTATGACCTCGGCAGGCTCGAGGCCCTATGCCCCAAGTGCGGTGCCAACCAGAAGGCGGCGCCGGCTAAACCCAAGGCCCTGAAGAAGGAAAAGAGCGTCCACGTCATCGAAGACGATGAGACGCCAGAGCCCGAGGCGGAGGTCCTGGAAGAGCCGTTTGGCGAGCCCGCTGCAACAATCGGGGGGGTACGGGGCGAGGGCTTCGATCCCGGCGACCTGCGGATGGACGACTACGACGAGTAATCCGGCCACAGGGCTGAGCATACTGTCCCGGTGATGCGCCCCGACGCCCTGCCCCTCATCGACCGCCATACCCACCTGGAAGGGTCCCTGGACCCTGTGTGGGTGAGGCGTGCCGCTGCCCAGAGGGGCCTGGCCCTGCCGGCTGGGCTGGAGGCCCTCTGGGCGGGCGAGGCCCTGCCCTTCGAGGGCTTCATTGCGCCTTTCCTGTTTGGTGCCGCCCTGCTCGATGATGCCGAGGCGGTGCGGGAAGCCGTCCTGGCGGTGGCCCGGCGCACCCGGGGAGCTGGCGGCTCCGGCTTCGACCTCTGGGTCTGCCCCCACTTCCTGGTGGTACACAAGGCCCAGATCAGCCTGGCGGACCTCTGGCGGGGCCTGGAATTGGGCCTGGCAGAAGCCCGGAACTGGGGCCTGGCCAGCTGCGTGGTAGTGGAGGCCGTCAACCACTTCGGCCCACGGCACGGCACGGCCGTATTGGATCTGGTGCTGCCTGAGTGCCCCTCTTTCGTGACCGGGTTCTCCACCGGTGGGCTGGAGGGGAGCCCCTTCCGTGAATGGGCCCCCATCTTCGACCGGGCCCGCCTGGCCGGGCTGCGCCTGGCCGCCCATGCCGGTGAGAACGGCCCTGGCTCCCATGTCCGCGAAGCAGTCCTGGAGGGCGGAGTCTCCCGCATTGTGCACGGCATCCGCGCCGACGCGGCCACCCTGGACCTGCTGGCGGAACGGGGCATCCCCGTGGACGTCTGCCCCACCTCCAACCGGGCC
>CAITBU010000287.1 GCA_903890595.1 uncultured Holophagaceae bacterium
GGAAGTCTCGCTGCGTGGCTGGCGCCGGGCCGAAGTGGAAGCGCTGCTGGAGGAATCCGGCTTCCGCATCTGTGAGACCCTCGGCACCATGACCGGCGACCCCTGGAGCCCGACCTCGTCCGATCTCGTCGTGATCGCTGAACGGGTGTGAAAATTAAATGAAACTGATTCACCACGAAGGCACGAAGACACGAAGAAAAACAAAGAAGAACAATAGCGAAGAAGAAAAAGGAGGACTAATCAACAGCGCTTGACTGTGACGCAGTACTCCACCAAGTCCCTCAGGTAGACCCGGCGCACCACGGTGCCCCGCAGGCCGCCCTCGGCGCTCAAGTCAATGTGGGTGGGGCGGCAGTTTGGGATCTTGCGGACCCCGTTGGATGGCCGAACCTTTTGGAAGCCCCCTCCGAGGAAGTCCATGGGTCACACCCTCCTCCCCCCCGGCCACGGCGCCTACGAGCGCCTGGTGCAGCGGCTCAACCGGTTCCCCCAGGGGGCGCCACCCTCGGAGCGGCTGTTCCAGATCCTGCGCCTCCTGGTGAGCGAGGAGGAGGCGGGCCTGCTGGCTCAGGTCCCCATCCGCCCCTTCACCGCCGGCCGGGCGGCCGCCCTCTGGCGCCTGCCCGAGGCCCGGGCCCGCCAGGTCCTGGAGGGCCTGGCGGACCGGGCCATGCTGCTGGACTTCCCGGACGGTGATGAGACCCGCTACGTGCTGCCGCCCCCCATGGCCGGGTTCTTCGAGTTCTCCATGATGCGGGTGCGGGGCGACCTGGACCAGCAGGCCCTGGCGGAGCTCTACTACGAGTACATCAATGCCGATGAAGCCTTCTGCCGGGATCTGTTCGCCACGGGACAGACGCAGCTGGGGCGGGTCTTCGTGGATGAGACGGTCCTGCCCCCCGGGAACAGCCGGGTAGTGCTGGACTACGAGCGGGCCAGCGAGGTGGTGCGCTCCGCCAAGGCCATCGGTATCAGCGCCTGCTACTGCCGCCACAAGATGCAGCGCAAGGGCAGGGCCTGCGATGCTCCCATGGACATCTGCATGACCTTCGGCAGCTGTGCGGACTCCCTTGCCCGACACCACGTGGCCCGGCGGGTGGAGGCGGCTGAGTGTCTGGATCTGCTGGCCCAGGCTCGAGAGCGGGGGCTGGTGCAGTTCGGGGAGAACGTACGGGAGCAGGTGAGTTTCATCTGCAACTGCTGCGGGTGTTGCTGCGAGGCCCTGATCGCCGCCCGGCGCTTCGCCTTCATGAACCCCGTGCACACCACCAACTATCTGCCGGAGGTGGACACCGAGCACTGCAACGGGTGCGGCAAGTGCCTGGATGCATGCCCCGTGGAGGCCCTGGGTCTGGTAAGTGCCCACGATCCCCACCGCCGGGTGGCTCGCACGGCCCAGCTCCGGGAGGACCGCTGCCTGGGCTGCGGTGTCTGCGTGCGGACCTGCGCCAAGGAGGCCATCCGGCTGAAGCCCAGGCCGGGCCGGGTGCTCACCCCCGTGAACACCGCCCACCGTACGGTGCTCATGGCCATGGAGCGCGGCCGGCTGGCGGAGCTGCTGGTGGACGGCCAGACCAGCCATGGCCACCGTGCCGCCGCCGCCATCCTCGGTGCCGTCCTCAAGTTGCCGCCCCTCAAGCAGGCCCTGGCATCCAAACAGCTGAAGTCCCGCTACCTGGATCGGCTGCTGGCGGGGTACTGAAAGGGAATTCACCACGAGAATTTATCTAACTCGGAATCGGCATTGCCGATTCCGAGAAGAACTGAAACTTCGTGGCTAACGCTTACCGCGCTGCGGGCTTGGGCAGGCCTTCGAGGCAGGCGAGGCCTTTGGCCATCTCTTCGTCGGAGAGGGAGTGGTCCGAGAGCTTGCCGTCCAGGAAGTCGCTGTAGCCGCTCAGGTCCATGAGGCCGTGGCCGCTGAGGTTGAAGAGGATCACGCGCTCCTTGCCCTCCTCGCGGGCCTGCTTGGCCTCACGGATCACCTGGGCGATGGCGTGGCTGCTCTCGGGTGCGGGGATGATGCCTTCGGTGCGGGCGAACAGCACGGCGGCCTCGAAGCACTCCAGCTGCTGGATGGCCACGGCCCGGGTGAGACCTTCCATGATGGTCTGGCTCACCAGGGGAGCCATGCCGTGGTAGCGCAGGCCGCCGGCGTGGATGCCCGGGGGCATGAAGGTGTGGCCGAGGCTGTGCATGGCCATGAGGGGCGTCATGCGGGCCACATCGCCATGGTCATAGACATAGGGTGCCCGGGTCAGGGTGGGGCAGGAGGCAGGCTCCACCGCGATGATGTCGATGTCGGCGCCGTTGATCTTCTCCTTCACGAAGGGGAAGGCGATGCCGGCGAAGTTGCTGCCGCCGCCCACGCAGGCGATGACCTTATCGATCTTGCGCTCGCCCATGGCGGCCATCTGCTTCTGCGCCTCCAGGCCGATGATGGTCTGGTGCAGCAGCACGTGGTTGAGCACGCTGCCCAGGGTGTAGCGGGTCTTGCCGGTGGGGTCTGTGACCGCCGCTTCCACGGCCTCGCTGATGGCGATGCCCAGGGAGCCGCCACAGTCGGGGTCCACCGCGAGGATGTCCCGGCCAGCCTGGGTCTCCATGCTGGGGCTCGAGATGCAGTCCACGCCCCAGGTCTTCATCATCATCTTGCGGAAGGGCTTCTGCTCGAAGCTCACCTTCACCATGTAGACCTTGCACTCCAAGCCGAACTGGCTGCAGGCGAAGGCGATGGAGCTACCCCACTGGCCGGCGCCGGTCTCGGAAGTGATGCGCTCGATGCCCGCCTGCTTGTTGTAGTAGGCCTGGGCAATGGCGGTGTTCACCTTGTGGCTGCCGGCGGGGCTCACGCTCTCGTTCTTGAAGTAGATGCGGGCGGGCGTCTTGAGGGCCGCCTCCAGCGCCCGGGCCCGGTGCAGGGGCGTGGGCCGGTAGCGCAGCATGATCTCCAGCACCTCGTCGGGGATGGTGATGTGGCGCTCCTGGCTCATCTCCTGCTCGATGAGGTTCATGGGGAACACCGCCGCCAGCTGCTCGGGCTTGACGGGCTGGCCGTCCGGGCCCAGCGGGGGCAGGGGAGCGTGGGGCAGGTCTGCCGCCAGGTTGTACCACTGGCGAGGGATGTCGTTGTCGGCGAGGATGGCGCGGTTGGACATGGGGTCTCCTGGAATGAGGGCGCTAGCCCTGAAGGCGGTGGTGGTGGTCCAGCAGGGTCCGCAGGGCCGACCGGGGCTTCTTGAGCTCCCGGCTGCCGCGGGTGATCTTGCACAGGCTCACGCCCAGGTCAGAGGCGATGGCCCGCTGGCTCTGGCCCCCATCCAGCCGCTTCACCAGCTCCCAGCGGGAGCTGATGTCCGTGATCTCGGCGGGGGAGAGAATCTCGCGCAGGAACTGCTCCACCACGGCGGGGTTGTCCGCCTGGTGGAAGAGATCCGCCAGCTCGGCGAGACGGTCCAGGTTGTTTCTATGCATAGAAACATTTTGACCAGAGCACCATCGGGTCGTCAACCCCTCGCCCCGTCGTGGTCGAGCCCGTATCAGCACACAGAAAAACGGCGCGGGAGCAGCTCCCGCGCCGTTTGGTCTTGCGTGGCTAGAACTAGCCCTTCTTGCTGGTCATCTTGCCATCGGCCATGGCGTGGCAGTCCTTGCACTTGTCTTCCTTGTACTTGGGGAACATTTTGTTGGTGGCCGCGTTGAACTTCTTGTCCTTGGGGGCGCCATCGTGGCAGACGGTGCACTTGGCACCCTTCACGGTGGTGGGCTTGGCGGACGCGGGGACGACGCTGAGCAGCGCAATGGCGGCCAGCAGGATGAAAGAACGGCGCATGAGGCCTCCTGGGTTGGGTCGGGCCGTGAACACCACGGCGCACGAGTTCAGTGATGTCCCCATTCTGCCCCAAGTGTCACGGATTTGTGCAAAGGAGTTTTGAAGATCAGAGCACCCGCTCGGGAATGGGGACCGGTCGGGCATGAATGACATTGCAAACCTTGGGCCAGTCTCTCTTCCAGGCCCTGGTCCATAGGCCTGGTCCCGTTCTTGCCCCGGGATGACTGTCCTGGGTGGGGTCAGGTGCTCCTGGGTAGGCGGCATCCCCGAGGCGTTTCCCCCAGGCTGCGGCAGATTGCACCATTCCCTGGGTCCAGTCACGCCGAGCAGGGTTCAGGGCAGACCGAGTCTGGCCTTGAGGCTCGGGGCAGCCCCCCGGCTCACCTCGAGGGTGGCGCCGCCCTGGAGGCGCACGACCATCCGCCCGAACTCCCCTGGCCTCACCCCCAGCACAGCTTCGGGCCTGAGGAGAAGATTCCGGTGCCCCTTGACCAAGGTCTCCGGCGGGAAGGCCGCTTCCACTTCGGGCAGGCTCTTCCAAGGCGTCCGGTGGCGGTCCCCAGCCACGAAGGCCCACACAATCTCGTCCTCCACCAGGAAGTGGGTGGTCTTGGCCAGCTCCATGAAGACCAGGCCATCGCCAGCCTTCACGGCGTAGCGGAGCGGAGCCGCCCGTCGCTGGGGAGCGTCCAGTCCCGCCCGGCGCTCCCGGATGCGGGCCACAGCCACGGCCACTCGGTCGGCGGTGGCCGGCTTGATGAGGTAGTCCAGGGCGGCGGCCTCGAAGGCCTTCAGGGCGTGCTCGGCATGGGCGGTCACGAACACCACGGGGAGGGACCGGGGCAGGTCCAGGGCGACCTCCAATCCAGTCGCTCCCGGCATGTCGATATCCAGGAAGGCCGCATCCGCCTTACCGCCACCGGCCAGCCACTCCAGCACGCTTGGGCCGTCGGGGAGCTCGGCCACCACCAGGCATCCGGCCTCCCTCAGCAACCTAGCCAGCCGCTTGCGGTTGAAGGGCTCGTCCTCCGCCACCAGGACCCGCAGGGTGTCAGGCATGCCCGGCCTCCAGTAGGACTTCAGCCATCGTCCGATCCCCCTCCTGGCGCAGGGAGAGGTGGGCCGCAGGGCCGATCAGGGCCAGGCGCTGGGCCAGGTTGGTCAGGCCCATGCCCTGAGGGGCTCCAGGGACCAGGGGGAGGCCCGTGTTGGCCACCCAGAGCCGGAGCGCATGACCTTCCCTCGCCAGCCCGATCTCCAGGTCTCCGCCTTCCCGGCAGGGGGCGATGCCGTGCTTGATGGCGTTCTCCACCAGGGGCTGGAGCAGCAGGGGGGGCACCTCGGCCCCTTCCAGGGCCTCGTCCCAGGCCCAGGTCACCCGTAGCCGGTCTCCCAAGCGGAACTGCTCCAGAGCCAGAAAGCCCTCCAGCAGACCCCGCTCCTCGTCCAGCGTCACCCGCTTCCGGGCCGTGTGCTCCATGAGGCGCCTGAGGAGGGCGGCGAGGCGCACCAGGGCTTCTTCGGCGGCGTGTCCATTCTCCCGGGCCAGCTCAGCCAGTCCCCCGAGGGTGTTGTAGAGCACATGGGGGTTCATCTGGGCCTGGAGGGCCAGGGCCTGGGCTTCCTGGGCCAAGGTGGTCTGGGCATCCGCCCGCAGGGACTCCCTGTCCCGGTCCGCCAGGATCCATCCCAGCAGCAGGCTGAAGGTGCCGCTGGCCACCAGCATGAGCAGCAGGCGGGGGGGGAGGCTGGGGAGGAGGCCGGTGGTTGGCTGCTCGCCGCGTCCCCCTCGGTGCCCGTGCCCCGTCAGCAGGGTGGAGAGCAGAAGGAGGGCCAGGGCGGTCCAGGGAAGGGCCTGGGCCAGCCCCCGGGCCAGGGGTGCCAGGGGGCGTTCATCCCCAGTCCACTGCCAGGGCGCCGCCGCCAGGGGCAGGGCCAGGACCCCAAAGGCAAAGGGGAACACGGCCTCGCCCAGGGAGGGACCACCCGGTCCCGTAGCCCACCGCAACAGGTTCCAGAGGGTGCCGAACAGCAGGACCGTACCCCAGGTGCCCGGGGCACGGAGTCGAGCGCCTGCGAGGTTCAGGATCTGGGTGGCCTGCATGGGTTCAGTCTAGACTCCCCGTATCAGAGGGG
This sequence comes from uncultured Holophagaceae bacterium, assembly GCA_903890595.1. Taxonomy (GTDB): domain Bacteria; phylum Acidobacteriota; class Holophagae; order Holophagales; family Holophagaceae; genus Geothrix. The sequence continues at coordinate 5,969 of CAITBU010000287.1, forward strand.
TGGACTAGAAGGAAATGAAGGTCTGGAGTGTGGCGCTCCACATGCTGAAGGCCGTCTCCCGACGCCCCCAGGTGAGGTCGGCGCGCAGGGCCAGGTTCTTCGTGAGAGGGAAGTGGTGGGTGGTGCTGATGAGGGTCTCCTTCAGGGACGGGGACACCCAGACTGCGGTTGTGGTGGTGGTCGAGGTCGTCGGGGTAGTCCCGGACCGCCCGTTTCCGCTCCCTCGCCCTCCGCTCGTGGTGGACATCGTGCTGCTGGAGAAGCTCCCGCCAGCCTGCATGGCATCCAGGATGCCTTCCCCTACGCCCACTCGGAGGCTATGCCACCGGCGCTGGTTGCTGGCCCCCCAGCGCAGGTCCAGGAGCCCGCCGGTGTAGGAATCGTTGCCGGGGCTGTAGCGGACCTGCTGCAGCCGCAGGGAGGTGCTCCATTCACCGCCGGCCCAGCCGGGCCCGGCCTGGAGGATCGTCGTGGTGGCGTCAGCCTGGTAGCGGTTCACGGAGGCTGCCAGCCCCAGGGACCAAGTGGCATCGAGGCCAAGGGTAAGGTCTAGGCTGCCCCGCAGGGTCGGAACAAAGTCGGCTCCGGTGCCCTTGCCTAGGCTGAACCAAGCCCAGCTCTGGTCCCCGAAGAAGATCTCCTTGCCAAGGGAGAAGGTGGTTCCCGTGCCCTCGGGGCGCGTGGTCCCCACCACGGAGGCGGTCCAGGGCCCACTGGTGTCCCGGAACCACTCCCCGTTCACGAGCCACCCTTTCCGGGTACCCGTTGCATCCGAGAACTGATCGGTGAAGGCGCCGAAGCCCACCCGGGCGGTGGGGTTCTTCTCTGTGTCCTGGGCCAGAAGTGCGGAGCTTGCCAGGAGTACCAATGCCCATCGCCGCATGCCGTTCCTCCATAGCAAAACTGCACCGGCGGGAGGTCAACCCCCCGCCGGTTTCGTACCCTGTCGTTCAGCGGCCCTGGCCCTTGCGGGCGTTCTGGTTGGCCCCGCGGGAGCCAGCCGGGTTGGGCGTGGTGCAGGTGCCGTCGCGCTTCCGGTCCTGGGTCTTGGTGGCCGTGGGGGTACCCGTGCCGGTGCCGTCCTGCTTGCGGATGCGCTGGGGGCCGGTCTCGGCGGTCTGGGCGGTGAGCGGCAGCGCCATGAGGATCAGGGCCGCGCTAAGGATGGGGATGAGCTTCATGGAAACCTCCTCGGTGCTCCGCAGACCCTTTGCCTGGGAGGCGGATCCCGCTGTCCGGGTCCGTATTACCTTGGACCCCCGGGCATGCTCATCCGCCCACGCCGGGGGCGGGGTGCAGATCTGGGGGGTGTTCCTGCATCCGGCGGGGGCCGAAGCGCAGGCAAAGCTCAGCCTCCCGGCCCTGGGCCCGGGAGGCTGAGTCAACCACACCCGTTCACTTCCCTGGGGACATCAGCTCCGTCTTGCGGGCGGACCCGGCGCTGGAGCCGAAGTAGTAGCTCACCACCCCGATCCAAGCACTGCCCAGGCTGCCCAGCATGATGTTGAGGATGTCCCGAGAGCCCGCCGGGGGTTCTCGGCGCATCAGGAAGACCAGCAGGGCGAAGAAGCCAATGGTGATGGCGATGCCGAGGGCCTTGGGGGTCCAGTCCTGGACCTTCACCTCCCGGTCCCTGGCACTGGCGCGGTCCTCCGCCTGGATGGCCTGCAGGGCCTGGATGTTCTCGAAGCCCAGCTTCTGCATCTGCACGGCGAAGTCCTGATCCGCAGTCCTGAGGGCCAGCAGCTGTTCGGGGCTGGCCCCCTGAATGGCTGCCTCCAGGGCCTTCTCATCCCGGGCGCTGGCCTCGTCGAGGCCCAGGACCTTGGTGAGTGTCAGGCCAGCCACGCCCCCCAGGGGTCCCGTCAGGGCGGTGCCGATGGTGGGGGCGATGCTCTTGACGAGCCCCTTCCAATCAAACGGCATCGGTGACCTCTGGGATTCGCGCGGCGCGGTTGAACCAGCCCTTCAGGAAGACGGCCTGGCTGGGGTTGCGGTCCACGATGGCCTGGTAGTAGCCCTCCTGGGCCTTGCGGATGGCTTGGAGCAGGGCGTCGGGAGCCAGGGCGTTGGCTGCGGCCAGGGTCTTGGGCCCCAGGTGGCCGTCCACGCCGATAGGGACAGGAGCCAAGAGGTTCACGGCTTTCTGCAGCAGCTTGATGGACGTTCCGGTGCCGCAGTTCACGCCGATATCAAAGAGCTTGATGGCCACGGCAGCATCCGTGATGTCGTCCCAGCGCCAGTAGTCGGCCCGATAGATGGCTTCGGCCTGATCTTGGGTGAGATCCTTTACATCACCGGGGAAGGCCAGCTCCGGGTGAGCACCATTCCACCGATCCAGGTTGCGCTGGATGATGCCGAAGTTCGTGGCTCCGCCGGGATCAGCAGGGTGGTTGGTGTAGCCACCTTCGTTGCCGAGGGTGAAGGACAGGGCATCGTCCATGACTTGGCTCATGTCAGCTCCTTGAGAGGGGGGATGGGACCGGAACCTTGCCCACCCGCTGGTAGAGGGTGCGGCCGTCCGGCAGGTCGATGCGGGCGATGAGGTGCTGCACCACCAGCAGGTTTAGGGCTGCCTGCACAGCCTCGGTGGACCCGGAGGGCCCCGGCGAGGGCACCCACCAAGCTGCGATGCCGACGAGGTTGTCGGCAGCCTGGGGGTGGGCCTGGAGGTAGCTCAGGATGCCTTGGCATAGGGCGCTCAGGTCTGGAGAGGGTTGGGAGTTCATGCGGCACCACGGGGTGGCGATACCCCAAGTCCATGGCAAGCGATGGGCCAACCGACCACACGGCATTCAAACTGATGTTTAGCCAGTTGTTAGCCTAATGGGCGGAGCCAAAGGGCCGGGAGCCTCCGACCCAGATGAGTGGACCAAGTTGTGGCCTAACCCCAAATTTTGTTTTATTTGAGTGTTTGTACGAAGGGTGGGTCTCCGGTGACCCGGGCGGCTCCGGGCCCTGCCATTTTCTGGAAGGGTTCCACTAGATAATTTTCTAAAAAATTCACAACACAATTTAATGCAGTATTTAAAAATACTGGAACGATAAAAAACAATCATTGATATTGTGTTGCCAAACAATGAATTAGCTCTATATTGCCTAGTAAGATCCCCGCACCAACTGCACCACCCATGCCTTCGGAGGGCCTTCTCTTGGTTGGACACTCACCCATTTTCCGGGAGATCCTGCGCCTCATCGCCCGCATGGCGGCCTGCGATGCGCCGGTGCTTCTCGAGGGCGAGACAGGGACGGGCAAGGAGCTGGCGGCCCGGGCCATCCACTACCAGAGCGCCCGGAAGGATCGGCCGTTCATTCCGGTGAACTGCGGGGCCATCCCGGATGCCCTCATCGAGAGTGAGCTGTTCGGCCACCGCAAGGGGGCCTTCACCGATGCCAAGGAGAACCAGCCTGGTCTGATCACCCTCGCCGAAGGTGGCACCCTCTTCCTGGACGAGGTGGACGGGCTTACGCCCAAGGGGCAGGTGACCCTCCTCCGCTTCCTCCAGGACCAGGAGTTCCGGCCCCTGGGAGCCCGTCAGGTTGAACACGGGAATGTCCGCATCCTGGCCGCCAGCAACACCAGCCTGGCCCTTCTGGTTGAGCAAGGGGCCTTCCGGGCGGACCTCCTTTATCGCTTACGCATCCTCTCTCTCGAGCTGGCTCCCCTGCGGGAGCGGCGGGGGGATCTGGAAGCCCTCGCCACCGGGTTTCTGGAGGCCTGCAACCGGCGCTTTGCTCTGGGTACGAAGACCCTGCATCCGGACGCCTTGGCGTGGATGGCCACCTACGCCTGGCCCGGCAACATCCGCGAGCTGGAAAACCTCCTCTGCCGGGAATACCTCCTGTCCGAAGGCCCGGTGCTGCGCATGGATGCGCCCCGGTCCATGCAGGCCCCCGGGAAACCTCACCAAGGGACGGTCAGCGGGGACCTCAGCTTCCACCGGGCCAAGTCCCAGGCCATGGAGGCCTTCGAGCGGGACTTCCTGCTGGGCCTCCTGGACCGGGCCGGGGGCAATGTCAGCCTGGCGGCCAGGCTCGCCGGCAAGGAGCGCCGCAGCCTGGGGAAGCTCCTCAAGAAGCACGGGCTCGCCGCCGCAGCAGGCTCGGGCCGGACGCCC
>CAITBU010000288.1 GCA_903890595.1 uncultured Holophagaceae bacterium
GGCTCCAAGTTCCTGCGCGAGAACGTGGGCTTCCGCGGGGAGTGGCGGCGCCTGACGGACCGCATCGAGAAGGTGGAGCTGCAGGCGTACCGCAACTACGTGGACCACGTCATGGACAACTACAGCCTGCGGACCTTTGTCCCCAGCATGATGTCCCCCGGCCCCATGGTAAACAATCCAGACCGCCTCACCCGGGGCGGCCGCTTGGCGGTGGGCCTGCGACTGGCCGAGGCGACGAAGGTGACCCTCGGTGTGGACACCCAGGCCAACGACCACACCGTCCGCAAGACTGGAAACCAGTGGACCCTGCCCGTGCTGAGCTTCACCCGCATGGATGATGGGAGCTTCAAGAACTCGGCCATTTTCGGAGAGGCGGACCATCCCCTGTCCGGCCAGGACCACCTGGTGCTGGGCCTGCGGGCCGACCGCTGGCATGCTGCGGACCCCCGGGCGACGGTGGCCATCACCATGATGGCCACCGTGCCGAATCCAACCCTGAACCACGAGCGCAACGAGACGCTGAGCAGCGGCTTCCTCCGCTACGAGCGGGAGGTCTTCGCCGGCTCGACGGTCTATGCGGGTGTGGGCCATACCGAGCGGTTTCCGGACTACTGGGAGGCCATCAGCAAGGAAAGCCTTACCACGGCGAGCGCCTTTGACACCAAGCCCGAACGGACCACCCAGCTCGATATCGGCTGGATGAAGCAGACCGGTGCCATCCAGGCCTCGGCTGCGTTCTTCTATGGCAAGGTGACGGACTTCATCCTCATCCAGTCAAACGTGAGCAAGCCCTCTGGCATGGGCACCCGCCTGGCCACCGCCTCGCGCAACGTGGATGCCACCACCTGGGGCGGTGAAGTGGGCATTGGCACCAAGCTCGCCGGTGCCGTGAAGCTGGACGCCAGCCTGGCCTACACCCGTGGCGAGAATGACACCGACGCCAAGGCCCTGGCCCAGATTCCGCCCCTCGAGGCCCGCCTCGGGTTGGGCTACGAAGCGGAGACATGGTCCACGGGGCTGCTGGTCCGAGGCGTCCAGCGCCAGGATCGCTTTGCAGTGAACCAGGGCAACATCGTGGGCCAGGACCTCGGCGCCACCGGTGGCTTTGCGGTGGTCTCGCTGAACGCCGGGTGGAAGCCCGCCAAGGGCTGGCTGCTCACCACGGGTGTGGATAACCTCTTCAGCCGCACCTATGCCGAGCACATCAGCCGGGGCACCAGCATGATTCCTGGCTACCTGGTGCAGGCCATGCGGGTGAACGAACCGGGGCGTACCCTCTGGATCAAGGCCTCGGTCACCTTTGGCCGCTGACACGGGTCCCGGGAGATGTGATGGATAATGGGCCCACCATGACCCAATCCGAATCCGGCATCTCCCTGACCTGGCTCCTGCGCCTGCGCTGGATCACAGTGGCTTCCCAGACCGCCGCCATCCTGGTCTCCAAGCGCCTCCTGGGGGAGGAGCTGTCCGCGGCTCCCCTCCTGGTCCTCGTGACCCTGGGGGGCCTCAGCAACCTGGCCCTGTGGTGGCGCCTCACCAAGTCCGACCTGCCCGGCCCCTCGCTGCTGGGGCTGGTGCTGGGCCTGGACATCCTGCTGCTCACGGGCCTGCTCTACTTCAGCGGCGGGGCGGCCAATCCCTTCACGGCCATCTACCTGGTGCACGTCACCCTGGCGGCGGTGGTGCTGCGGGGCCTGTGGGCCTGGGCGCTGGGTGCCCTCTCCATCACGGGCTTCGGCTTGCTGTTCTTCTGGAACGTGCACGTCCACTCCCTGGCCCACATGGACCACGGTGCCGGGGCTGGCATCTCGCTGCACCTCGTGGGCATGTGGGTGGCCTTCGCCATCACTGCCGGCCTCATCGCCGCTTTTGTGGGGCGCGTGAACCAGGCCCTGCGCCAGCGGGACGAGGAGCTGGCGGCCCTCCGGGATCTCAATGCCCGGCAGGCCCGCCTGGCGGCCCTCACCACCCTGGCGGCGGGCGTCGCCCATGAGCTGGCCACACCCCTGGGCACCATCGCCGTGGCGGCCAAGGAGCTGCAGCGGGCGGCGGATGCCCTGGGCCTGGTGGACAGCGACATCCCCCAGGATGCGGCCCTCATCCGCGCCGAGGTGGACCGGTGTCGGCAGATCCTGGACCAGATGGCCGAGCCCAGCGCCTCGAGCCTCGGCGAGGACCTCACGGACCTGGCCTGGGCAGACCTGGAGGCGGACCTTGCCGCCGATCTGAGTGCCGAGGATCGCCAGCGGGTGACCTTCCAGTGGCCCCCTCAGACTTGTGGTCCGATCCCGCGCAAGGGACTCTCCCGTGCTGCCCGGGCCGTGCTGGCCAATGCCCTGGAGGCCACGCTCCAGCCCGCCGGAGTGGTGGTCAGCGTACGGAGCGAAGGCCCCGGCTGGTGCCTGGAGGTCGCCGACCAGGGCAGCGGCATGCCCCCGGAAGTCCTGGCTCGGGTCGGTGAGCCGTTCTTCAGCACCAAGCCCACGGGCTCGGGTATGGGCCTGGGCCTCTTCCTCGCCCGCACCTTCGCCGAGCAGCTGGGCGGCGCGCTGCGGGTGGAGTCCACCGTGGGGCGCGGTACCACCGTGCACCTGGCCTGGCCCCAGCTCAGCCATGGTTGAGAGCGGTCCTTCCCTGCTGCTGGTGGACGATGATGCCGTCTACCGCGAGCGCCTGGCCAAGGCCATGACGGCGCGGGGCTACGAGGTGCGCACCGCCGCCGACGCCGAAGCGGCCGTGGCCCTCGCCGAGGCCGACAGCCCCGAGCTGGCCGTGCTGGACCTGCGCATGCCCGGCGAGAGCGGGCTGGAGCTGCTGCGCCGCCTGAAGGCCATCGACCCCACCACGAAGATCCTCATGCTCACCGGCTACGGCAGCATCGCCACGGCCCTGGAGGCGGTGCGCCTGGGGGCGGTGCACTACCTCACCAAGCCCGTGGACGTGGACGAGATCCTGGCGGCCTTCGATCGGGATGGCGCGCCCACCGAGGCGCTGGACACCGAGACGCCCAGCCTGGCCCGGGTGGAGTGGGAGCACCTCCAGCGGGTGCTCAACGACTGTGAAGGCAACCTCAGCGAAGCCGCCCGCCGCCTCGGCATGCACCGCCGCAGCCTGCAGCGCAAAGCCAGCCGCAAGCGGCCCATGAAGTAAGTTCCAGGTGCCGTGGCCGACGCCTGTTCGGGAGTCGGAGAGACACGCTTCGGTGTTCCTCCGCTTCCATTTCATTCCTTTCTTTGTGCCGTTTGTGTTCCTTGTGGTTAAAGGTCTTTTCGCTTTCCTCTGTGGTTGGCGTTCCTTCTTCAGCCCTGGCTACCCCGCACGCGAGTAGGAGCGCCGCTGTAGGACTCGCCGGGCAGGAGGCGCTCGCGCTTCATGATCACGCTGTGGGGCGCCACGTTCGCATGGGCGCCGATGACCGCGCCGTAGAGGGGAACGGTGCCGTGGCCCAGGGTGGCCCCCTCGTGGATCTGCACGTGGTCGATCTTCAGCACGCGGTCCTCGAAGGTGTGGGCCTGGAACATGGCCTGCACCGTGGCGCCAGCGCCGATGGCGATCATGTCTGGGTCCACCACCTGGGCGAAGCCCGGCCCCAGCACGGCACCCCGCCCGATGTGCATGCCCATGGCCCGCAGGTACCAGGTGAGCCAGAGGGTGCCCTCCAGGGAGGTCAGGAGGCCCCGTCCATAGAAGCC
>CAITBU010000289.1 GCA_903890595.1 uncultured Holophagaceae bacterium
CCTCCCTGGTCCGGAGGCTAAACTCGCAGGTCAAGCCGAAGTAGCTCAGGGGTAGAGCAGCGCACTCGTAATGCGCAGGTCGCAGGTTCAATTCCTGTCTTCGGCTCGGAACGAACCCAGGAATTTTTTCCTGGGTTTTTTTGCGCCCGGGCCCCTGGTCCGGGGCTGGTTACTGAGGCGCGGGCTTCAGGGGGTTGAGGAGCGGCAGCGCCTCCTCCTCGGGCACCACCTTGATCACCATGGAGTCGCCGAACACCAGGAAGGCCATGGAGCGCTCGGGGCGGTAGGCGGCCACCAGGTAGTAGGTGCGCCTGGGCTCGGCCTGGAGGGTGGCCAGGCGGGAGCCCTTGGGAAAGCCTTTGAAGCGGAACTCGTGGGCGCCCGGGGTTAGGGGCAGGCGCTTGAAGGTGAGGCGGGGCAGGCTGGCCAGGGGCGCGCCGTTGTCTGTGAGGTCCTGGTTGCTGGCGAACAGGGTGGGGCCGCTCAGGTTCATGACCACCAGCTCTGCCTGGGCGGGGGGGGTGGCGGTGGCGGCTCAGAGGGGGCCTGGGCACTCAGGGAGAGAAGTCCCGCAGCCAGGGCCAGGAGGGCGATGCGAAGGCTGCGTAGGGGGTGGGCCATGGGAGGCTCCTGAAGTGTGTCCACCCTAGCAGGGGCACTGCGACTGGGGTCGGGCCCCCTGTGTTGAAACTCAGGCTGGATAAGGGCCTAGACGATGAAGGGGATCACCCCTACTGGAGGTCCCATGAACCTGCGCACCTTTCTCGTTCCCGCCCTCATCTGCCTGGCCGGCAGCCTGTCCGCCCAGGACCATGCTGCGGCCGCCAAGGCCCTGGTGAAGGAGGCCATCGCCTACGGCAAGGCGAATGGGTTGCAGGCCCTCCTCAAGGAGGTCAATAACGGCTCGGGCAAATACCACGTCCAGAGCGGCGATGACCTCTACGTCTTCGTCTACGACGACAAGGGCACCTGCATCGCCATCGGCTTCCAGGGCAGCCTGGTGGGCGTGAACCGCATCAACACCAAGGACCCGGACGGCAAGTTCTTCATCCAGGAGATCATCAAGGTCGGCCTCGGCAAGGGCGGCTGGGTGGACTACAAGTACCCGAACCCCAAGACCGGCACGGTCATGCAGAAGACCAGCTACGTGGAGTCGCTCGACGGCAAGATCGTCGGCTGCGGCATCTACAAATAGCTGCGCACCACCTCACCTGAGGCGGGAAAAGGTCGGGGCAGCGTCGCCTCTCGAGGCAACGTTGCCTGGGCCTAGCGTCGGGCCTTTCCATTCCGGTAGAGCACCGGGGTGGTGCCCGTCTCCCGCTTGAAGAAGCGGCAGAAGTACGTGGCCGAGCGGAAGCCGCACTCCCGGGCCACGTCCTCTACGGTCAGGGGTGAGTCCAGCAGGAGGCGGGTGGCCCGGTTGAGGCGGACCCGGCGCATCTCCTGGGCCACGGGCCGGCCCAGGTGCTTCTTGAAGAGGCCATCCAGGGTGGAGCGGGAGCAGTCCACCAGCTCGCAGACCTGATCCACCGAGATGTCGTCGCAGACCCGGTTCCGGATGAAGCGGGAGGCTGCCAGCACGATGGGATCCTGGGTCATGGTGATGTCGGTGGACTGGCGCTCCACAATGCGGGTGGGAGGCTGGTTGGCCAGGATGGGCTCCACGAACTCCCCATCCATCATGCGGGTCAGGGTCTCGGCGGCCAGACGGCCAATGCGCTCCGTGTCCGGGGCGATGCTGGACAGGGTGGGGCGGCACTGGCGACAGATGATCTCGTCGTTGTCGACGCCGATCACCGCCACGTCCGAGGGCATGGCGATGCCCAGGTCCCGGCAGGCGTGGATGAGCTGCTGGCCCCGGATGTCGTTGCAGGCCAGGATGGCGATGGGCTTGGGGACCCGGGTCAGCCAGCCGGTGAGCTGGTTCTCGTACTCCAGGGCACCCCACTCGCGGTAGAGGTTGTCCTGGGTCCCCACGGCGCTGGAGGCCGGGGCATAGACATGGACTCCCTGGCCCCGGGACTGGAGGTAGTCGCAGTAGGCCTCGGAGCGGCGGTCCGAGAAAAAGACCCCGGGGTACCCACAAAAGCCGAAGTGGGTGAACCCGGCATGGAGGAAGAAGTCCCCGGCCAGCTGACCCACCCGGACGGGGTCCGTGTCGTAGACCGGGGCCGTGGGGCAGTTGCCCTTGCCCTGCACATCCACGATGGGCACACCCAGAGCCATGAGCTGCTGGCCCAGCTCCGGGGAGTCAATAAAGCCAATGATCCCATCGATGCGAGTGCGCGTGAGCCAGGCCGGTAGCTCCTTGAAGTCCGAGCGCTGGGGAAAGATCACCCAGTCCCCGCGCTCCAGGGCAAAGGAGGCCACCCCCTGGCTGATGCCACGGCCGTACTCCCGGGACACGGGCACCAGCAGGGCGATGTGGCGAAGGTTGGGCATGAAAAAGGATCCTAGCCTATCCCAAATTTATAGGCAAATCTTTGAGGTCACACCCCGAGTTTGGGGCGCCCTGGGGGGCTCCTATTTCTTGGAACCAGGTCCTGCCGGTCCGAGGATTACTTTCGTTGCCTGGGAATGGGCGAGGGTGTCGGAGCAGGTCCGGGTGCGGCTTAACCCCCTTACTGCGTCTCTGAGTAGGGGGTGTGAACGGCCCGAAAAATCGAATTGAAATACAAAAAAAGAACATATACTTCCCCTTTTTCAGGATTCATCCTGAGGCCGGAACACTTTGAAACTTGTCCTTCCTTGTCTTTTTTTCATGGCGACGGCTCTCTTCGTTGACCCATGGCTCCCATCCCCATTCCACTCCCCTCTTACCAGGAGTCCCCGTGAACACCTTCCGGATCCGAACCCTGTTCGTGACGCTGGCCCTGCTGGCCTTCAGCCTCGGTGGCCTGCTCATGGGTTGTGGCGGGAGCGCCTCTGCTCCTGCTGCGCCCAAGGACACCATCGCACCCACCCTTGCCATCAGCGGCACCTCGGCGACGGTGACCAAGGATCCGGTGACCCTCACCTTCATCTTCAGTGAGGACGTGGGCTCCAGCTTTACTGCCAGCGACGTGACCGTGACCAACGGTACGGCTGCCGCTGCGGTCACCAAGGTTGACGCCACCCACTACACCCTGGTGGTCACCCCGGCCGCAGGCAGTGCCGGCACCATGACGATTAGCGTGGCCGCCGGCGCGTTCTCGGATGTGGCGAGCAACGCCAGCGCCGCTGCCGCTACGGCTACCCAGGCCTATGACACCCAGGCACCCACGGTGGCCATCACTGGCACCAGCGCGACTGTCGCCCGAGGCGCCGTGACCCTGACCTTTACCTTCAGCGAGGATGTGGGCACCAGTTTTGCGGCCAGCGATGTGACCGTGACCAATGGCACGGCCGCCGCCAGTGTCACCAAGGTGGACGCCACGCACTACACCCTGGTGGTGACTCCGACCTCTGGCACCGTAGGCACCCTCGGCGCCAGTGTTGCGATCGGCGCCTTCGCTGATGTGGTCGGCAACGCCAGCACCGCGGCTGCCACCGCCAGCCAGGTCTTCGACACCATGGCACCGGCCGTGGCCATCACAGGTACCAGCAGCACGGTGACCAAGAATCCCGTCACCCTGACCTTTACCTTCACGGAGGATGTGGGCACCAGCTTCACCGCCAGTGATGTCGCGGTTACCAACGGCACGGCCGCCGCCACCGTCACCAAGGTGGACGCCACCCACTACACCCTGGTGGTCACCCCCGCCGCCGCCAGCACCGGCACCATGACGGCCTCCGTCGCTGCCGGTGCCTTCACGGACCTGGCAGGCAACCCCAGCACCGCGGCTGCCTCGGCGACCCAGACCTTCGACACTGTCGTGCCCACCGTGGCCATCACAGGCACCAGCGGCACCGCCGTTACCGGTGCCTTTACTCTGACCTTCACCTTCAGTGAGGACATCGGCACCAGCTTCTCCGCCAGCGATGTGACCGTGACCAACGGCGCCGCTGCTGCCAGCGTCACCAAGACCGATGCCACCCACTACACCCTGGTGGTCACCCCCACCGCTGATACCAGTGGCACCGTCGGGATCAGCGTGGCGATTGGCGCCTTCAGTGATCTTGCGGGCAATGCGAGCACCGCCGCCGCCAGCGCCACCCAGACCTTC
>CAITBU010000290.1 GCA_903890595.1 uncultured Holophagaceae bacterium
CGCGGTCGTGTACCCAGACCAGCCGGCCGCTCTCGTGTTTCATGCGGTGCTGGCTCTGGTAGGTCGTTCCGTCAGCCAGGGAGGCTTTGATCTTCGCCATGACCCCCGGGCGATCCTCCTCGAAGATCATTGACTCGAAAACATCCATGGGGTGCTTGAGGTAGTACTCCTCCATGCCGAGGATCTGGCACCAGCCGACGTTGTGCCGCACCCAGTTGAGAGGCAGGTTCCAGTCCCAGATTCCTTCCCAAGAGGCCCCGAGGGCGTATCTTAACTGCGCTTCGAGATCCAGTCGCGAGGTCTCCGCTTCGTCAGCGCGTTTGGTTTTCTCCCAGGTTTGGAAGGCCAGCTCCTTGTTGGCAACGACCAGCTCGCCAGCGCGTTTGGCTTTCTCCGAGGTCTGGAAAGCCAGCTCCTGGTTGGCAACGACCAGCTCGTCGGCGCGTTTGGCTTTCTCCGAGGTCTGAAAGGCCAGCTCCGCATTGGCAACGACCAACTCATCCGCACGCTTGCCCTTCTCCGAGGTCTGAAAGGCCAGCTCTGCATTGGCAATGACCAACTCATCCGCACGCTTGCCCTTCTCCGTGGTCTGAAAGGCCAGTTCCGCATTGGCAACGACCAACTCATCCGCACGCTTACCCTTCTCCGTGGTGTGGAAAGCCAGCTCCTTGTTGGCAGCGACCAATTCCAGGGTCAGCCTTTCGATCGGCCGTGCCCTGTTTCCGCCCCAGAAGCGCCAAGCTGCCCAGGCGCTGCCGGAGAGAAGGACGGCCTGGAGCAGTGTCGCAAACCCGATCTGCACCGTGTCATCCCCAACCTGCATTTGTAGAGCCTTCAAAGCCACCACATAGCAGACACCCAAAGCGACGACTCGGGAGGTTCGCCAGGTCAACCCTCCTTGCAGCTGAATGGCCTGGATATGCAGGGTGCTACCAAAGAAGAGCAGCGCCTGGGCCAAGGCGAGGGTGTCCCACGCCGACAGCAAGTCCCGCACGCCCATCAGGGCGATGCCCGCAGCAAAGAGCAGGCTCCCCGAGAACCACAGGTAAACAGACTGGCGTCCCCCCCCCCCCCCCGAAAAAAAACCAGGTGACGGTGGGCATGACGAAATAGACCAGGCTCATGAGCAGGTAGGTCGACTGAACGGTCATGCGAGCCATATCGATCCTCCCGGATCCTGAGTGTTTTTCGGGGACCGTAACGGCAACAAACCCGTCTTTTTAGACAGGAAAAATTATAAAAAATGATTAAGTTAATGAAATCGTCGACAAAAACAGGAGCACCAGCTCACGACCGTTTTTGCCTGATTCCGATCATAGGCAAATAAATTCGCTCCGAGGGGAAACCAAGTCCTAATTCCACAAATTGCATGTTTCCCCCCACAAGGAATGAGTGTTTCTACCCATTCAATCCAGCCTGAATCCACTGTGTAGAGCCTTTTGACGGGGATCAGCGGGGATGGACGGGGATAGGGCAAAGGGCACAGCTCCAGCAGGGGCCCCATCCCGGGGCGCCTGGACGGCCGTGCCTTCGTGCTCCTTTGATGCAGTTCTTCGTGTCCTTCGTGGCGTTCCCTGAAGGCCCGAATTGTTGGAGCGCCACCGCCGCCGCCGTCATCATAGGGGGATGACCGAGCGCCGCCCCATGGAGATCCTCATCGTCACCGGCCCCCTGGGCGCCGGAAAGACCACGGCCGTGAACCGGCTGCTGAAGGCCGAGGTGGCGGCGGGCCGCCGGGTGGCGGTGCTCATCAACGAGTTCGGTGCCGTGAGCGTGGACGGGGCCTTGGTGGACGCCGAACGCCCAGAGCTGGCGGGGGTGGAGAACCTGGTGAACGGCTGCGCCTGCTGCAGCCTGCGGGACGATGTGGTGGAGACCCTGCGCTCCTGGTGCTTCGAGCCCGGTGGCCCCGAGCGGGTGGTGCTGGAGACCACGGGCCTGGCGGACCCCACGGACCTGCTGGACCTGGAGCTGGAGCCCGCCCTGGCCGGCCGCACCCGCCTGGCTGGCCTGCTCACGGTGGTGTCCTGCCTGTCCCCCGTGGATCACCTGCAGACCCGCCCCCTGCTCCACCGGCAGGCGGCCCTGGCCAGCCTCATCCACCTCAGCAAGGCCGACCTGGACCCCTCCGCCGCCTTTGCCTGGGAGGGTGAGCTACGGGCCGCCTTCCGCCACATCCCCCTGGTGGCCACCCGCCACGGGGAAGCCCCCGCTGGCAGCCCGGACCCCTGGCAGGGGGATGTGCGCCCCCTGCCCGAGGGCTGGGCCCCCGTAGACGGCCCCAGCTTTGCCGCGGCCCGGGCCATCACCCTGGCCTTCGACCATCCGGTGGACCCAGCGGCCCTGGAGGCCCTCCTGCTGGCCCCCCCGGCCGAAGGGGAGCTCTTGCGGGCCAAGGGCGTGTGTGCTTTCGACGGCTGGGCCGCGCGCAACGACGGCAGCGACCGCTGGGCCTTTCAGCTGGCGGATGGCCGCCTGGAGCTGTCCCGCATGCCCCTCCTACCCAGCGGTCAGCCGCCGCCCTGCATGGCTGTGGCCATTGGCACAGGGCTGGATGCGGCCCACTGGCGGAAGGCCCTCCGGGGCCTGGAGCGACCTCCGGCGGGTACTCGGCGGAAGGTGGTCCTAGACCGATAGACCAGTGCAGGGGGCGGGAACCCCCCGGCCTTGGTATCATCCCCTTTCCCGGATTCCCGGGGTGCAAGGAGCAAGTGTGGATCAGGTGCTTGACCTCATGGCCTCGGAGCTCAAGCTCCCCCGCTCAGGCGTTGCTGCCATTGCGGCTCTGCTGCAGGAGGGCAACACCGTGCCCTTCATCGCCCGGTACCGGAAGGAAGCCACCGGCTCCCTGGACGAAGTGGCCATCCGGGCCGTGGAGGACCGCCTTGCCTACTTCAAGGACCTGCTGGACCGCCGGAAGACGATCCTGAAGAGCATCGGGGAGCAGGGCAAGCTGACCCCGGAGCTGCAGGCGAAGATCGAGAGCACCTGGGTGAAGGCCGAGATGGAAGATCTCTACCTGCCCTACAAGCCCCGGAAGCGCACCAAGGCCACGGCGGCCCGGGAGCGCGGCCTGGAGCCCCTGCTGGACTCCCTGCTGGCGGACGCCACCGGTGCCGAGCCCATGCTGATCGCCGAGCCCTTCATCAAAGACGAGGACGGCCTGCGGGCCCCTTCCGAGTGCCTGGAGGGTGCGGGCCACATCCTGGCCGAGCGCCTCGCCGAGGACGCCGCCATCCGGGCCTGGCTGCGCCAGACCTTCCACGAGCACGGCATCCTCCAGTCCGTGGTCCGGGAAGAGCGCAAGGCCGATCAAGCAGCCCTGCGCTTCAAGCCCTACTTCGAGTTCTCTGAGCCCATCAAGAAGATCCCCAGCCACCGCCTGCTGGCCCTCCGCCGCGGCGAGAAGGAGGACATCCTCACGGTGAAGCTGCTGGTGACCCGGGAGCCCCTGGTGGCCCAGCTGGAGGCCCGCATCCAGGCCGACCCCGGCGCCGCCTACCGCCGCCACTTCCCCGAGGTGGCCGCCGACGCCTTCGACCGTCTGTTGGCCCCCGCCATCGAGTCCGAGGTGCGCTACGAGGCCAAGCGCAAGGCTGATGGCGAGGCCATCAAGGTCTTCCAGACCAACATGGATCACCTGCTCCTCGCCCCGCCCGCCGGGCAGCGCTGCACCCTGGGCGTAGACCCGGGCATCCGCACCGGCTGCAAGCTGGTGGTCATCAACCGCCTGGGTCAGCTGGTGCAAAACGAGGTCATCTACCCCCTGGAGCCCAAGCGCGACCTGGACGGTGCCCGCGCCATCCTGGAGAAGCTCTGCGTGGGGAATCCCGTGGAAGCCATCGCCATCGGCAACGGTACCGGCGGCCGGGAGGTGGAGGCCTTCATCCGCACCTGGCTCAAGGAGACCGACCGCACGGGCCTCATCTGCGTCACCGTCAGCGAGGCCGGTGCTTCGGTGTATTCCGCCAGCGACATCGCCCGGGAGGAGTTCCCCGAGCACGACGTCACCGTGCGTGGGGCCGTGAGCATCGCCCGCCGCTTCCAGGACCCCCTGGCTGAGCTGGTGAAGGTGGACCCCAAGAGCATCGGCGTGGGCCAGTACCAGCACGACGTGAACCAGACCGCCCTGAAGAAGGGCCTGGATGACGCCGTCGAGAGCTGCGTCAACCGCGTGGGCGTGGACCTCAACAGTGCCTCCTACAAGCTGCTGGCCTACGTGGCCGGTATCGGCGAGAGCCTGGCCAAGAGCATCGTCGCCCACCGCTTCGAGCACGGCGCCTTCCGCCGCCGCACCCAGCTCATGGAGATCGGGCGCTTCGGGGCCAAGGCCTTCCAGCAGGCGGCGGGCTTCCTCCGCATCCAAGACGGTGAGGATCCCCTGGATGCCTCCGCCGTGCACCCCGAGAGCTACCCCGTGGTGGAGCGCATCTGCCAGCTCACCGGGCGCACCGTGCCCGAGCTCATCGGCGCCGACGAAGTGCTCAACGCCCTCGATCTCCAGCAACTGGTGGACGAGCAGTGCGGCATGGAGACCGTGCGCGACATCCTGGCGGAGCTCAAGAAGCCCGGCCGCGACCCCCGCCAGACCTTCGAGATCGTGGAGTTCCGTGAGGGCGTCCACAAGCCCTCGGACCTGGAAGTGGGCATGGATCTGCAGGGGGTCGTCACCAATGTGACGGACTTCGGCGCCTTCGTGGATGTGGGCGTCCATCAGGACGGCCTGGTCCACCTCTCCGAGATCGCCTACCGCTACGTAAAGAACCCGGCGGATGCCCTCAGTGTGGGACAGGCGGTGAAGGTCAAGGTGCTCGCCGTGGACCTTCAGTCCAAGCGCATCGCCCTCTCCATCAAGGCCTTGCTGCCGCCCCAGCCCCAGACCGGTCGCCCCCCCCGCCAGCCCCGCCCCGAGGGTCAGACCCGCCCGCCTCGGCCTGAAGGTGCCCGGCCGCCCCGTCCTGAAGGACCACGCCCACCTCGCCCTGAAGGCCCCCGCCCGCCTCGGCCGGAGGGTGCGCGTCCCCCTCGCCCCGAAGGTCCTCGGCCTCCCCGTCCTGAAGGCCCTCGGCCGCCCCGGCCCGAAGGTCCTCGGCCGCCCCGTCCTGAAGGCCCCCGCCCGCCTCGTCCTGAGGGTGCACGGCCACCTCGTCCTGAAGGCGCAAGGCCACCCCGGCCCGAAGGTTCCCGTCCGCCTCGCCCTGATCGGGGCCCCCGCCCCGCCCGGCCGGAGACCGAGTCCCGGGTCTTCTCGGCCCCCGCCCAGCCGGCCCCCGAGCCCGGCGCCTCCTTGACCGACCTGGTGGCCAGGTTCAACCGGGGCCACCGCTGATGGGCCGGACGGGGCTGCTCCTGGGCTCCGCCGCCCTCCTGCTGGCCCTGGCCTGCCAGCCTCGCCAGGCCGCGGTCTACGCCCCCTGGGAAGAGGGCCTGACCCTGGCCTACGAAAACCCCGCCCTGCCCCAGCCCGCCCGCTCCAGCGGCCGCATGCAGGTGCGCGTGGCCCGCTCGCCCGTGGCCCCCGGCGGCCCCAGCGCCGTGCAGCTGGACCTCACCAGCACCCAAGGCCGCGCCACTCTCAACCTCCTCTGTCGGGCGGGCGGCGTGAGCCTGGTGGCACAGGATGGCCAGAGCCAGACCCGTCTGCTGCCCGAGGGCTTCCCCGCAGGCGAATCCTGGACCGAGCGGGGCATCACCTTCCGGGTGGTGGGCCGCGGGGCCTGGCAGGGTGCCCGCCTGCTGCCGCCGGGCACAGACCCCGTGGGGATCTGGGTGGAGGCCACCCCCGCCCAGGGTCCCCGCCACCGAACCCTCTACCTACCGGACCTGGGCGAGGTGGAGACCATGGAAGAGCGGCGCGGCGAATGGACCACCGTGAACCTCCTGGTGGCCCGCGGCTTCACAGACCTGCCCACGCTCACCCGACCCTGATCCCCTCCGGAGCCCCCATGGCCGAGTCCACTGCCGCAGACCAGGACATCCTTCTCCCGCCAGGTGCCGAGAAGGGCATGGTCCGGGACAACCTGGAAGTGATCTGCTTTGCCATGGTGCTTCTGCTGTTCTTCAAGGCCTTCGTGGGGCAGCAGTTCAAGATCCCCACCGCCTCCATGCGCAACACGCTGATGATCGGGGACCACCTGCTGGCCAACAAGTTCATCTTCGCCCGGCCCCAGTGGGCCTGGGAGGAGGCACTCTTCCCCATGCGCGGCGTGCAGCGGGGCGACATCATCGTGTTCCGCTATCCCCTGGACCGCGACCAGGACTACGTCAAGCGCTGCGTGGCCCTGCCCGGGGACAGCCTGGAGATGCGGGACAAGCGCCTCTACGTGAACGGCAAGCAGGTCACGGGTGCTTTCGAGCACATGTTCGGCCGCAACCCCGAAGGCCCCACCCCCGGCCCCTGGCCCCCCACCCGCACCGCCGGCGAAGCTGAGCGCCCCCAGGGCCTCTGGCGCCATACGGATGCGGAGGTGCTGTCGCTCCACGCCAGGAACCAGATGCAGGCCATGAACAGCCTCGTTCAGGACGGCTTCAAGGACAACCTGGGCCCCGTCAAGGTGCCTGCAGGGCACATCTTTGCCATGGGCGACAACCGGGACAACAGCCAGGACAGCCGCTACTGGGGCTTCCTGCCCATGGACCACCTGCGAGGCCGACCCTTCATGGTGTGGTGGAGCTTCCGAGAAGGTGCCACGGACAACGACAACGGCCGGGTTCCGGATGGCCCGGGGGATGTGGCCGGTGACTTCATCGACGCTGCCCGGCACTTCTTCACCCGCACCCGCTGGGACCGCTCCGGCACCATCCCGGAATAGGTGGCGGCAAGACAGGATGCAGTTTGCTTATCAAGATTTGCCGCCAAGGCGGCGAATCTTGATTTTTGTGAATGCTGAGACAAGGGAATCCAATGCGCTTTGTTGTCCTGTTCCTGCTCCTGGCCGCCCTGCCCCTCGGGGCCTGGGGGGACAAGGGGCATCGCACGGTGTCGGCGCTGGCGCTCACGACGCTGCCGCCGGCGCCCCGGGCCTGGTTTGCGGGCCAGGAAGAGGTCTTCGTGGACCACGCCTCGGATCCCGACCACTGGAAGCTGGACCGCAAAGAAGGTCCTCGCCACTACATGAACCTGGAGGCCTTCGGTGGGTCGGGCCACCTGCCCCGCACCCTGGAGCAGGCCCGGGAAGCGGCTGGTTCTGACTACTACCGCAAGGGGGTGGTGCCCTGGGTCATCCAGGACCGCTGGCGGGACCTGGTGGCGGCCTTTCGCAGCGGTGATCCCGCCCAGGTGGCCCTGACGGCGGCGGTCCTCGGCCACTACATCGGCGATGCCCACGTACCCCTCCACACCACCCTGGATCACGACGGCAAGACCACGGACCAGACGGGCATCCACAGCCGCTGGGAGACGGGCCTGGTGGGCCGCCTGGTGACCCTGGAAGCCCTGCACGCCGCCCCGGCCAAGCCCGACCCCGCCTTCCTCAGCCGCCCCTGGGAGTGGCTGGAGCAGGCCCATACCCTGGTTCCCAAGCTGCTGGCGGATGACCAAGCCGCCGACCGCACCACCCCCCGCACCACCCGCGGCAAGACCCGTGGCTTTGCCTACTGGGCCATCTTCGAAGCCAGCCAGGGCGCCATGGTGAAGCAGCAGCTCGAGCGCGCCGCCCAGCACCTCGGCGACGCCATCCTCAACGCCTGGATCGAAGCGGGTAGCCCTGCTCCACAACAAAACTAAAAGATCACCACGAAGGACACGAAGAAAAAAGAGCGGACCAATTAGCACAAATTGCAACAACTTGGCTTTGGTAAGCGTGAATAGCCAGCGGCTCGGACGCGGCGGAATTCATGTTCCTGGGAGCGCCGGTGGATCATACCGCCTGCCGCGACGGCGGCTATCAGGCAAGCAGGTGGAAAGGCGGTCTGCCGGAAATCGATCTGGCAGACTGTACCAGGTGTTCACTCCGCAGTCAGGCCTGCCCAGCCGGGGCGCTCCGCATGGAATGTTTGTATTCGTCGTAAAGGGAACAGCACAATGGTATCTGCTAATGTTTTGTACTGTATCCTGACGATGGTTGCATTCTGTCAACCCTGCTTGGCAGCCCCGATGGAACCGACGAAACCTAGGGGTGGAGACTGCGCCGGGTGTCATGGACACGACAAAAAATTGCCATTGGCGCATCCGGGCACCAAAGCCATGAGGCTTCAATCCTGCAAAAAATGTCATACCAACGAGAACAGGGATCTGAGGGGAAAACTGCCGGGAAGCCACTATCATCTGCTGGCAAACATCACCTGTGAACAGTGCCACGGAAAAGGTTATAAACAGGAAGTTCCGACTTTTGAGCAATGCATTGCCTGCCATGGCAGCACGGCCAAACTTGCGGAAAAGACAAAAGGGGTCAAGCCGAGAAATCCCCATACCTCTCCGCACTACGGGACGGAACTCGATTGCACTTTCTGCCACCATCAGCACGCCAAATCAGAGAATTATTGCCTGCAGTGCCACGCTTTTGGCTTCAAAACTCCTTGATATTCAGCAATTATCTGTACGCACCTAAGGAATAGTCCAGAAATGGCTGATGCGATAATTCTTCACAAGGTGGCGATGAAGACAATGGGAAGAGCGCTCCTCTTTGCCATTATTCTGGGCATGGTCGTGCCGGCCGCAATGCTGGCAGCAGAAAAGGAACAACGGCATGATGTCGTGGTCGTTGGCGCTGGCATAGCGGGACTTTCCGCCACCTGGGAGTTGGCGCAGAAAGGCTTTGCTGTTGCCGTTATTGAGATACAGCCTCTCTATGGCGGAACCGCGACGATGAGCGAGGGGGCTCTCTGCATCGTCGGCACACCGGAGCAGGCGAATGCCGGCATCGTTGATTCACCACAGATCGCTTTTAACGACTTCATGACCTATGGCAGCGACCCGGGCGGTTCCGGTCCTGATGTTGAATGGGTACGCTTTTACACCAACGAATCTCGCCGCGAAATCTACGATTGGCTTTTTGGGCTGGGCATACATTTTGAGAAGAACCCGGTCCTTATGCCCGGCAACAGCGTGCCGCGCTGGCATAAAGTTATCGGCAAGGGGAGAGGGTTAGTCGAACCGCTCTACCGGGCCTGCAAGCAGAGCAGTACCGTGCAGTTTTTCTACGGGCATAAGGCGCTTTCGTTGATCAAGGGCAAAGATGGCCAGCTTACCGGCATCCGGACACAACGGCTCAAAGATAACGTATCGATCGATTATCTCGCACCGGTCGTGATATTGGCGACAGGGGGGTTTCAGGGCAACAGGAAGATGGTGCAAAGTTATTGGCATGAAAAACAGCCGCTTCCAGAACGGATACTGACCGGTGCCGGCATAAACGCCACGGGCTCAGGTCATGATATTGCCCAGGCCATAGGAGCCAGACTGGTCAACATGCAGTATCAGTGGAATTACTCCACCGGCCTGCAAAGCCCGTCCGATATAACCGGCTCGCGAGGGTTGAACGCTTTCAGCCAGCAATCAATCTGGGTCAATAAAGCAGGGCGGCGTTTCGTAAATGAATCTCAAGACACGAAGGTGACATTTCCAGAGCTGATCAAACAGCCCGGCGGCACATACTGGGCGGTGTTTGACAGTGCGGCCCGCAACAGTTTTTTTGTATCTGGCTGGAGTCGGGAGTCAATTGAAGAGGGGCTATTCAATAACCAACAAAGCAGGCAGTTCGTAAAATCTGCACCTACTATTTCAGAACTGGCTGTGGCTGCGGGGCTTTCCCCGCAGGCCCTCACTGAGACCGTCAGGGGCTGGAACGACATGGTGACCTCTGGTAACGACACCGATTTTGGACGTATCAACTGCTGCCGGACCCCCTGGTCCAATCCGACCAGAATAGAGCGGGCGCCATTCTATGCCGTACAGTTCTTCCCGCTGGCCCGCAAGAGCATGGGGGGCGTTTCCATCGATCGGTCATGCCGGGTTCTCGATGACTCGCGACGGCCGATTCCCGGCCTCTATGCCGCCGGAGAACTGACCGGCCTCGCCGGTATCAATGGCAAAGCTTCCCTTGAAGGAACATTCCTGGGCGGGTCCATTATGACTGGCCGTGTGGCGGGGCGGGCAGCTGCGGCAGAGCTGGCAACGCAAAGAACACCTTAATTTTTTGGCTTTTCTTCGTGTCCTTCTCGTTATCGGCTGAGCCGATACGCGAGACATACTGATTTAGCGTGGAGCGTTTTTAACTCACTGCGGCGCTTCCCACTTTTTGCGGTCGAGCCAGACCTGTTCTTCTTTGCCTTTGAGGTCTTTGCCTTTCCAGGTCAGCTTCACGGGGCCTTGGGCGTCTTTTTTGGTCACGGTGATGCCAGGGCCTGCGCCGGTGCGGAGGAGGCGGTCCAGCTGCTCGACACTGGCCACCTGGGGCAGGAAGGGCAGCGGCAGGGCGGCGAGGGTGGCGCTGCGCTGATCCACCTTCTGGCGGGGCACCTGCAGGCGATAGCCAGCAGCTCGGTCCCCCTCCAGGAGCACGAGCCGCTCACCCGGTGCGTGGAGCTCCAGCACCAGGCGACCAGTGGTCAGGTCCAGCAGCAGGCTGAGGGTGCCCACGCCTTCCCCGCCAGGGCCGGCGTAGCCCCAGCCGTACTGGGCCCGCAGGGGGGCGGCCGGGGCGGGCTGGACGAGGGCCGGGGGCGCCAGGGACAGCATCAGAGCTGGTCCTCATCCTCGTCGTCATCGGGGACGGTGGTCTTCGCTGGGGTCGGCTCGGCCGCCTCGGGGGTAGCCACATGCGCCCGGGCGATGCGGGCCCGCAGCTCGGACAGGCGCTTGGCCAGCGCCGCCCGCTCCGGGAACACAAAGGCCAGGGCCCGCTCCCACTGCTCGGCGGCCTCCGGCAGCCGCTCCAGCTTTACCAGGACCTCACCCAGATGCTTCCGCACCTCAGGGCTATAGGGCGTCAGCTCCGTGGCCCGGCGCAGGGTCGCCTCGGCCTCCTTGAAGCGCCCCAGCTTGAACTGGGCCCAGCCCAGGCTGTCCACCACACTGCCGCTGTTCGGCGTGGCCTTGACGCTCTTTTCGATGAGGGCGGCCGCCTCCTCGAGGTTCTGATCCTGCTCCAGCAGCAGGTAGCCGATGTTGTTCTGAACGAGGGGATTGTTCGGCTCCAGGGCCTGGGCCTCGCGGAGCACCACCAGGGCCTCGGCGTGGCGGTCCAGCTGATCGTAGGCTTGGCTCTGCATCACCAGCAGGTCCACGCTGGTCACGGGCGCCAGACGGCGGGCGTGTTCCAGGGTCTCGAGGCACTTGTCCCAGCGACCAAACTCTTGCCAGAGGGCCGCCAGGCCCTCCAGGTGCAGCTGCTCCAGGGCGGCCTCCGCTTCCCGTCGGGAGAACAGGTTGTACGCCAGCTGGGGCTCGGGCAGGCGGGCCGCCTGACGGAAGAAGACGTTCTTCGGATGGCTCACCACGCCTTCGCGGATAACCGCCAGTGCGCTCCGCCAGTCCTTCTGGCTGATGAAGGCCTGGGCCTTGAAGGCCAGGGCCTCGCCATCGGTGCGCGGGCTGGCGGGGCGCAGGCGCAGGAAATTCAGCAGGGTCTCCGTCCGCCCCTGGGCCAGCAGGGACTCGGCATACAACATCTGGGCGCCGTCCTCGATCCAGTCCACGCCGGCGGGGGCATTGACCAGGGCGGCGAGCCCCGCTTCGGCCTCGGCAAAGCGGCCCAGGTTCATGAGGGCGCGGGCGGCATGGAAGGTCAGGGTGGGGCCAGGCTTTAGGGCCTCGGCCCGGGCCAGGGTCTCCAGGGCCTCAGCGTAGCGGGCTGTCTGCATGCGGATGAGGGAGACGTTCTCCCACAGCCCCGCCTCCGTCGGCAGGTGGCGGGCCAGCAAGAGGAAGCTCTCCTCAGCATGGGCCAGGTAGCCGACCTTGATCTGCTCCCGAGCCAGCTCCTCCAGCAGCCGCAGGTTCCGGTCTTCGGGGTTGCGCGCGTTGAGGGCCAGCAGGGCCTCGCGCTTGCCGTCGTAGTCCTGGATGGCCCGGGAGTGGATGAGGGCCCGCTCCCAGGCCGGGGTGAAGCTGGGGCGCAGGCGGCCCAAGCGAAGCCAGGCCCGCAGGGCGCCTTCGCTGTCCTTGGTCTGCTCGCAGACCTCACCGAGCCGGGCCCAGAGCTCCGGGTCCTGAGGCAGACGGGCGGCCGCGGCCCGCAGCGCCCGGGCGGCCAGGGGTGCCACTTCCGGATTCTTTTGGGCCCGCTGGTAGTGGAGCAGGCCCAGGTGCGCCTGAGCCTCGGCATTCTGGGGTGCCAGCGCCACGGCCTTCTCGGCAGGGGCAACCGCAGCCTCGGGATCCATGGCCTCCTGTAGGGACTCAGACAAGCGGAGGTGGGCCTCGGCGCTGTCCGGCATCAGGGCGATGACCTTCCGGTACAGGACCACGGCCCCCTTGGGATCTTCGCCGCCCCCCCGGAACTGCAGGGCCCGGGCCTGAAGCAGGAGGGCCCGGGGATCCTCAGCGGCAGGAGCCGTCAGGGCGGCCAGCACCAGGAGCATCGCCAGGACGGCCCTGCGGCGCTCAGGCATCGAGGACCTCCACTTCCTGGAGCATGGCGAGGAGGCGCTGGTGGCTGGGCTGCCAGGCCTCCGGAGGCAGCGTCCGCTGAACAGCGGTTTCCCCGAGGCGGGGCAGGATGCAGTGGATCAGGACGGCCGCGGCCTGGGCACCTGGGGCCGAAGCCCGCTGGGCCTTCTTGTCCCGGGCCAGCAGGGGCAGGCAGGCCTCCCAGGGAGCCACCCAGGGCGCCAGGGGTGCCAGCCTGCGGGCCAAGGTGGCCAGCAGGGTAGCTGGAAGGGGCTTCAGGCCCTGTTCCTGAGCGAGCAGGCAGGCGCCCAGCAGACCCAGGCCCACGGACTCGCCATGGAGCAGCTCGTAGCCCGAGGCCGCCTCGAGGGCATGGCCCAGGGTGTGGCCCAGGTTGAGCAGGCGTCGCTCGCCGGACTCCCGGGGATCCCGGTGGACCACGCCAGCCTTGAAGGCCAGGGCCCGCTCCACCCAGCTGAACTTCACGGGGCCATCCTGCAGCATCTCGTCAGCCCAGGCCAGGTCACCCAGAATGACGGCGGTCTTGATGAGCTCCCAGCGGCCGTTCTCCACCTGCCGGGGTGGCAGCGAGGCAAGGAACCCCGTGCAGGCCACCAGGCGGCGGGGGGGATGGAAGGCCCCCACCAGGTTCTTGCCGGCCTCCAGATCCGCGCCGGTCTTGCCCCCCAGAGCGGCATCGGCCATGGCCAGCAACGTGGTGGGCCAGGCTTGCCAGGCCACGCCGCGGAGGTAGAGGGAAGAGGCCAGGCCTGCGAGGTCCGTGAGAACGCCCCCGCCGACGGCCACCACGGTGAGGTCCCGGTGGTAGGGTACCTGCGCCCAGTGCTCCAGCCAGGGGATCACGGTGGCCAGGCGCTTCTCTTCTTCGGGGACAGACACCCAGAGGGCCCCCTCGGGCTCCGGCAGCCCTGCGGCCAGCCAGGCCTCCCGCAGACAGCGGTCGCCCACCAGGGTCCAGGGGCCCGCCGGCAACAGCTCCGCATCCGGGTGCTCCAGCAGGAACACCTCGGTGGCGAAGCCCGACGGCGTGGCCAGCCTCATGAGCGGCCCTTGAGGACAGCTTCGGCCTTCATCAGCTTGTCCCCGCGCAGCCACTGAATCACAGCCTTGTCTCCGGGCTTGAAGGCCCCCAGGGCGCCCATGTAGTCGTAGATGCTCTTCACGGGCCGGTCCCCAAACTGCACCATGATATCCCCTGCCTGCATGCCGATGGCCTCGGCGGTGGAGCCCTTGGTCACGCCGGTGATGCGGAAGCCCTTGGCATTCTCGCTGTAGTCCGGCAGGGTGCCGAAGGAGATGCGCATGGGGCCGCCCTCGCCCTTCATGGGCACCTTGGCGGTCTCGGCGTCGAAGGCCGGGACGGTCTCGCCATTGGCCAGGTCCGCCGCCACGATCTTGCCGTAGGCCGCCAGCTGCGCCATGCCCTTGAAGTTGATGCGGTCCGCGGTGTCCGTGGGCCGGTGGTACTCGCCGTGGACGCCGGTGAAGAAGAAGAACGTGGGGACCTTGGCCTGGCTGAAGCTCATGTGATCCGAGCCGCCGACGCTGGCGCCCACGTCCCCCATGACGGAGAAGCCCTTGGGCACCAGCTTCTGCGCTGCTTCCAGCGCCGCCTTGGAGGCGCCCAGGCCACCCATGAGCAGCTTGGGGGCCTGGTCATCCAGGCGCCCCACCATGTCGAAGTTGAGCATGAACTTCACGGACTCCAGGGGGTGGGTGGGGTGCTGCACCCAGTACTGCGAGCCCAGCAGGCCCTCCTCCTCGCCGCCGAAGTGGAGCACCAGGATGGAGCGGCGCGGCCGGTCCTTGTTCAGCTGACGGGCCAGCTCGAGCACCAGGGCGGTGCCAGAGGCGTTGTCGTCTGCCCCGGGGTGCACCTTGCCCGCGGCTTCGGCACCCCCCAGGCTGTGGCGCTCGCCCATGCCCAGGTGGTCCATGTGGGCGCCCAGGACGATGATCTCCTTCTTCAGGACGGGGTCCCGGCCCGGAATGAAGCCCACCACATTGGGGATCTGCCCTTCTTCCCGCTTGAGCTTCAGGTCGAGGGTCAGCACGGACCAGGGTGCCAGGATGAAGTCCTTGCTGGCGGGCTTGCCCGTGTCCTTGATGGTCTTGAGGCGTGCCATGAGGTCACCGCAGGCCGGGGCCAGGGCCTCCGGCGTCATGCCCACCACCGGGAGGTCCATCTTCACCGGGCCCTCTTCCCGCAGGAGGGGCCGCAGGCCCGTGTCCTCGAGAACGATGACTGCGGCCACTTTGGCCATCTCCAGGCGCTTCAGGCGGGCCAGCAGGCTACGCTCGCCCCGGGGCAGGTGGGCGAAGGCGTCCAGGTCTGGCACGCTCCGGGCGATCACCGCCACCCGGCCCTGCAGCTCGATGCCCGCCAGGTCGTCATAGCCGCCGGGGATCTGCACCCCGTACCCCAGGAAGGCCAGGGGCTTGTTGCGCAGGTCGGCGTCGGCACTGAGGCCCAGGGCCTCGATGTCCTTGCCCCAGACCAGGGTGCGGGTGGTCTCCCCCTGGGTGAGGGCAGCGGCCTGCTTCTCGCGAACGACCTTGGCGATGAAAGGGAGGTGCTGCACCTGGGTGGCGATGCCGAGGCCCTTCAGCTCCGCCTCGATGCGCCGGGCGACGGTTTCCAGCTCAGGATAGCCATTGCCACGGCCCTTCAGCTCGGGAGCGGCCATGTAGGTCACATCTCGGCGGAGCCGCGCTTCGACCTCGGCATCCGGCACCGGGGGGGGCGGCGGGGCAAGGGCAAGCAGAGCGGCTGCAATGAGGGTCGGCGTCAGGGGTCCCATGGGGTCTCCGGCAAGAACCTCCAGTCTACAGGCCCGGCGGAAAAACGGATCCCACCGTTCCTGTGGGAGAATGGACCCCATGTCAGAACAGGAAGCCTTTTTCCAGCCCGACCAGGTGGACCAGCGCCCCATGCGCCATGCGCTGCTGTGGCGGCTGGCGAGCTACCTCAAGCCCCAGTGGCGGGCCCTGGCCACCCTGCTGGTGCTCATGGCCCTCGGGGCCTTTCTGGAGGTCCTGCCCTCCGAGCTGACCCTGCGCCTCATCAACCGCTTCATGGCCCAGGGCAACCTCGCCGGGGCCGCCCCCCTGGTGGCAGGCTTCCTGGGCATCCTGGTGGCGGGCTTCTTCGTGAGCTTTGCCCGCTACTTCCTGCTGGCCAAGGTGGGGCAGCGGGCCATGCTGGACCTGCGCGTGCAGCTCTTCGGGCACCTCATGGGCCGCAGCACGGACTTCTTCCACCGCAACCCGGTGGGCCGGCTCATGACCCGCGTCACCAGCGACGTCCAGAACCTCAACGAGATGTTCGCCTCGGGCTTCGTGGCCATTGTGGGAGATGCGCTGTCCCTGCTGGCCATCGTGGGCTGGATGTTCTGGACCCACGCCGGCATGGCCACGGTGGCTCTGGGCATCCTGCCCTTCCTGCTGGTGGCCACGGAGGTCTTCCGCCGTCGGGCGGGCGAGGCCTTCCGCGAGACCCAGCGGCGCTACGCCGCCATCAACGCCTTCCTCCAGGAGCAGATCTCCGGCATGGGCCTGGTGCAGATCAACAGCCAGGAGGTCCGCAGCAGCCAGCAGTTCCGGACCCTCAACGAGGACTACTTCCAGGCCTTCCTGCGCACCATCTTTGCCTATGCCGTGTTCTTCCCGGTGGTGGAGTTCATCACCTCCGGCACCCTGGCCGCCCTCATCTTCTACGCCGGGTTCAAGCTCCAGGCCGGTGCCATCACCTGGGGCCTGCTGCTGGCCTTCGTGCAGCAGTCCGGCCGCTTCTTCCGCCCCATCCGGGAGCTGGCCGAGCGCTACAACGTGATGCAGACGGCCCTGGCCTCCAGCGAGCGGATCTTCCGCCTGCTGGACAACCGGGAGGAGATCCCCGAGGCAGCACACGCCAAGCCCGCCGCCTTCGCCCGGGAGATCCGCTTCGAGGGGGTCACCTTCGCCTACGAGGCAGGCGGTCGCACCGTGGTCCGGAACCTCAGCGGCGTCATCCCCAGCGGCCGACGGGTGGCCGTGGTGGGCCACACCGGGGCTGGCAAGAGCACCCTGATCAACCTGCTGATGCGCTTCTACGATGTCAACGAGGGCCGGATCACCGTGGATGGCCTGGATGTGCGGGACCTGAAGGTCAAGGGGCTCCGCGCCCTCTTCGGCCTGGTGCTGCAGGATGTCTTTGTCTTCTCCGGCACCCTGCGGGACAACATCGTGCTGGACCGCCCCCTGGACGCCGACCGCCTGAACTCGGTGCTGGAGCAGAGCCAGCTGCGAGACCTGGTGGATCGCCTGCCAGAGGGCCTGGAGACCCAGGTGGGCGAGCGGGGCCAGAAGCTCAGCGCCGGTGAGCGGCAGCTGCTGGCCTTTGCCCGCATGCTCTACCTGGAACCCGCCGTGCTGCTGCTGGACGAGGCCACCGCCAACATCGACTCCGAGACCGAGGCCAAGATCCAGCGGGTCATCGAGCGCGTGAGCCACCGCCTCACCACCTTCACCATCGCCCACCGCCTGTCCACCATCCGGGACGCCGACGAGATCTGGGTGCTGGATCAAGGCGTCCTCGTCGAGCGCGGCACCCACGACGGCCTCATCGCCCAAGACGGCGTCTACGCCAAACTCGTCCGCCTCCAATTCGCCGACAGCGAAGCGGCATAGCGCTGGGGAAGCTTCAGCAAAAAGAGCAAAAAGAGCAAAAAGAGAGAAAAGAGAAAAAAGAAAAAAGATCACCACGAAGACACGAAGACACGAAGACACGAAGACACGAAGAAAAGCAGGAATACAGAAAAGCAAATTAACCACAAAGGGCACAAAGGACACAAAACCCGAAGCAGGTTTTCTTTGTGTTCTTTTTGCTTTTCTTCGTGTCTTCGTGTCTTCGTGGTGAATCAGTTGTTTTCTCTTTTTCTTCTTCGTGGTGAGTCAGTGGTTCTTTCCTTCCCTGTTCTGGTGCCGGAGACCAGAGGGGTAGACTGGTTGGATGTTGCAGCTGCCGCCGCTTTACCCGATCACGGATGCCTCCCGGCTGGAGTCGCTGTCGGCGCAGGTGCGGGCGCTGGGTGAAGCTGGGTTTCCGCTGGTGCAGTTCCGGGGCAAGCCGCTGGATGCCAAGGCTCAGTGGCTGGAGCTGCGGGCCGCCCTGGCGGAGTCTGCGGCTCGGGGCGGCTGGCCCGCCATCTGCGTCAATGACCGCGCCGATCTGGCCCTGCTGGCGGCCCGGGAGGGCCTGGCCCCCTGGGGCCTGCACCTGGGCCAGGCTGACCTGCCCCCGGGCGAGGCTCGCCGCCTACCGGGCCTCGGCAGCTGCCACCTGGGCACCTCCACCCACGGGCCCGAGGAGTGGGAGGCCGTAGATGCCACCTGCGACCACGCCGGCGTGGGCCCCTTCCGGAGCACGACCACCAAGGCTGATCACGCCGCCCCCGTGGGCCTGGAGGGCCTGGCAGCGGGCTGCCAGGCCCTCCGGGACCGGGCCTTGGCTCCCATCGCCATCGGCGGCCTGACGCTGGCCGATGGGCCTCTCTGCTTCGAGGCTGGGGCAGAGTCCCTGGCCATGGTGGGGGAGATTCACCGTGCCGCAGACCCCGCCGCCCTCGGCTGGGCAGCTCAGGCCCAACGCTGGCGGGTCCGTCCCCCCTTTCAGCGGGGCCAGGGCATTGTCCTGGTGGGGGGCAGCGGCGCCGGCAAGAGCACCCTGGGACCGGCCCTGGCCCAGGGCCTGGACCTACCCTTTCACGACCTGGACCAGGTCATCGAGGCCCACGGCGGGCGCCCGGTGGCTGAGATCTTCGCCGCCTCCGGAGAAGCCGCCTTCCGGGCCCTGGAGGCCGCCCTTTTACCCACCCTCCTCGACACCCCGGCCGTGGTGGCCCTGGGCGGTGGTGCCTGGGAAGCCCTCGCCAACCGGGCCACCGTGGCCGAAGCCGGGTTCGCCCCCCTGTGGCTGGCCGAGACCCCGGAGCGGGCCTGGGCGCGGGTCGGGCGGGACCCCGCAAGACCCCTTGCCCAGGACCGGGCGGGCTTCATGGCCCGCTATGCTGCCCGCCGGGCCGCCTGGTCCCTGGCCCCCATGGTGATTCCCTTTGGTCATAGTTCCGAGGATCTGGCCTCAGCCTTGCTAAACTCCTAGCCATCCCCCGGACCTCCTGTGGACTTGATCCTTTCCGATTTGCACGCGAACCTGCACGCCCTGCGGGCCGTGCTCCGGTTCACCCGTCGGAAAGCCATCCACCGCTTCGTCCTCCTGGGGGACCTGGTGGGCTACGGGGCCCAACCCAACCACCTGCTGGACAAGGTCCGGGAGCTGAAGCCCCGCTTCCTGGTCCGGGGCAACCACGACAAGGCCTGCTCCGGGCTCGATGATGCCCGCTCCTTCAGCCTGCCGGCCCGCCATGCGGCGCTCTGGACCCGGGACCGCCTCCGCCCTGAGAACATGAGGATCCTCGCCGAAGCCCCCGAGGGCCCGGTCTGGGTAGGGGAAGACTACCTCATCGCCCACGGCTCCCCTGGGGACGAGGACGCCTACCTCCTGCATGACCACGAGGTGGGCCACGCCTTCGATGCCTTTGAGGGGTCCCTCTGCTTCTTCGGCCATACCCACCTGCCCGGCTGCTTCGAGCTGGACGAGGTCAAGGGCCGCCTGAACTGGATCTGCCTCGAGCCGGGCGAGTGGTTCGAGCTCCAGCCGCAGTGCCGCTACCTGATGAACCCCGGCTCAGTGGGCCAGCCGAGGGACCGCGATCCCCGGGTCTCCTTCATGACCTACGACCACCCCCGCCGCCGGGTGCGACTCCACCGCATCGAATACGACACCAAGGGCGCCGCCAAGGCCATCCTGGCCGCAGGCCTGAACCCCATCCTGGCGGACCGCCTAGCCCAGGGCATTTGAAAGGCAGCAACACCATGGCACAGGAATCCTTCCTCTCCGCGCCCGTCCTGGAACAGTTCCTCCTCCAGGCCCGGTTCACTCGCGCCACGGCCAGCCTCCGCCTCCAGGAGGCCCACGCCCGCCTGCTGGGCGACCTGCGGGTCCACCGCTTCCGGGCTGGCATGGACCTGGAGCTGTCGGGCCTCCACCCCAGGGACCATGTCCCGGAAGAAGGCACCTCCGTGACCCTCACCATTCTCCTGGGTGATGAGGTGCTCAGCCTGGATGCAACCCTGCTTGCGTCCGCCCTGGATGCCGAGGGTGCCGTCATTCTGCGCCTCCACTGGCCCACGGGGGCAGCCCACCTGCACCGCCGCCGGGACATGCGGGTCGCCGGACCGGATCAGTCCCCGCTCAAGGCCCGCATCACCCTGGGGACCCGCACCCTGGATGCCCAGGTGGTCAACCTCACGGAGTCCGGCGTGGGCCTGGCCCTGGAGGAGTCCCTGCAGGTGGAGCTGCATGACCGGGTGGGCATCGATGCCATCCTGCCGGACGGAGCGCACCTGAGCTGCCCCGGCGAGATCCGCCACATCACCCACCTGGAAGGGCAGGACTACCCCACCCGCCTGGGCGTGGTCCTGACCCCCCCGCCCGACATGGACCTGGAGCCCATCCACCGCTTCATCCAAGCCCGCCGCACCGACCGCAGCCACACCCGGGCCCTTTGATAGTGCTTTGGCTTCAAGAAGAAAAGATCACCATCAAGATCCAACCTTGGCGTGACGGCGCGCAAGTTGGGATGAAAAAGCCCACCGCCAAGGCGCCAAGGACGCCAAGAGGTATCGACTCA
>CAITBU010000291.1 GCA_903890595.1 uncultured Holophagaceae bacterium
AGCCGGTGTGGATCCCCACGGACTTCCTCCTCACCCAGAAGGACCTGGAGTTCCCCATCTGGGCGCCCTTCGTGGGCGAGACCAAGGGCTTCCACACCTGGCGCAACGACCGGGCCGTGCAGGCGGGCCTGCGCTTCCGCCCCGCCGCCGACACCGTGCGGGACACCCTCGCCTGGTTCAAGACCCAGGAGAAGGCCGAGAAGGGCCGCTCCAAGCTGGACGGCCCCACCCCCCAGCGGGAGAGCGAGCTCATCGCCGCCTGGCGGGCCGCAGGCAAGGCGAAGGGCTAGATTCGGGGGCACATTGCCCTGGCCTGGACCCGGTCTTGGGCCCACGCTAGGACCATGACCGCCACCCCCAGTCGCACGGCCCTGGTGCTCTCCGGAGGGGGCGCCCGCGGCGCCTATCAGGTGGGCGTCCTCAAGGCCATGGCCGAGCTGCTGCCGAAGGCGAAGGCCAACCCCTTCACCATCCTCTGCGGATCCTCCGCCGGGGCCATCAATGCTGCGGTGCTGGCCTGCCACGCCTCCCGGTTCAAGGTGGGCGTCCGCCGCTTGGAGCAGGTCTGGGCGAACTTCACCAGCGATCAGATCTACAGCACCGATCCCTGGGGCATGACCTGGAACAGCCTCCGCTGGTTCACCTCCCTGTTCCGCCCCCGGCAGCTCCATCCCTCTCGCCGCTCCTTGCTGGACAACACCCCCTTGCGGCACCTGCTGGCCCGGATCATCCACTTCGACCGCATCGGCCCGGCCCTGCAGCGGGGCCATCTGTACGCCCTGTCGGTGACCTGCTCGGGCTATACCTCCGGCGAGTCCGTGAGCTTCTTTGACGGCCATCCCGAGATCAGTTCCTGGCAGCGGTTCCGGCGGGCCGGCGCCCGGACGCACATTGGCCTCAACCACCTCCTCGCCTCCAGCGCCATCCCCATGCTCTTCCCGGCGGTGAAGGTCCACCGGGAGTACTTCGGGGACGGCTCCGTCCGCTTTCTCGCCCCCGTGAGCCCGGCCCTGCACCTGGGCGCCGACCGGGTGATGATCATCGGCGTCGCCGGGACCGAGCGGGAAGCGCGGAAGTCTCTCGACGGCAGCCGCTATCCCACCATCGCCGACATCGCCGGGCAGGTCCTGGACAGCGTGTTCGTGGACAGCCTCAACAGCGACCTGGAGCAGCTGCAGCGCGTGAACCAGACCCTCGGACGCATCCCCGAAGACCTGCGAGGGAGCCTGGAGCTCGGCCTGCGGCCCATCGAGACCCTGGTCATCTCACCCAGCCAGGACCTGGCCTCCCTCGCCGGCAAGCACGCCAAGGCCCTCCCGGCCGTCGTGCGCTTCTTCTTCCGCCGGGCGGGCATCACTTCCCGGACCGGCTCCGCCGTCCTCAGCTACCTACTCTTTGAGGCGGGCTACACCCAGGAGCTCATCGCCCTGGGCTACAGCGACGCCCTGCGCCAGAAGGACGAGATCCAGCGTTTTTTCGGGGCCGGGTCGGCGTCTGCGGGCTGACTCAGTTCTGGATGTAGCTCACGAGCTGGTCGATGGTGAACTTCTGGTGGGAGATGACCTCTTTCACCAGGTCGCCGATGGACAGGATGCCGATGAGGGTCTGGTCGGCGGCGATCACCGGGAGGTGACGCACCCGCTTGTCCGTCATGAGGGCCATGCACTCTTCCACGGACTGGGCCAGGGTCACGCAGCTGAGCTTGTCGCTCATGATGTCGCGCACCGAGGTGTCCTTGGAGGCCTTGCCCTTGAGGATCACCTTCCGGGCATAGTCCCGCTCGGAGAAGATGCCCACCAGGCGGCCCTGGTCGAGGACCGGGAGGGCACCGATGCCGTGGGCAGCCAGGAGCTCCAGCGCCACCAGCACCGAATCGTCCGGTCCCACGGAGACCGTGGCTGGCTTTTCCTCGATGAGCTGCTGCAGTGGCCGCATGGCTGCCTCCTGGGACTGGTTGCCTGTGGGGAATTCGGTTTCCGTGGAGATGACTATACGGCCAAGCCTCGGAAATGGAACCACCAATGCGCTTGGCGGGGCGGCGGGGTGGGCCTGACAGAGTGTCAAGGCAGAGGCCCCACAAGGGTTTTCGGCGCCACCGCCGGAGCGCCCAGCGTTAACCTGGGGCCCTGGATTGCCAGGGGAGAGCGCCATGACCGTCAACCTGAAGGGCCGTAGCCTCCTCACCCTCATGGACTTCACTCCAGCCGAGGTGCGCCACCTCTTGGACCTGGCCCGGGACCTCAAGGCGAAGAAGCGCCAGGGGGTCTATGCACCCCTGCTCCAGGGCAAGAACATCGTCCTGCTGTTCGAGAAGACCAGCACCCGCACCCGCTGCGCCTTCGAGGTGGCGGCCCTGGATGAGGGCGCCCATGTGACCTTCCTGGACTCCGCCAGCTCCCAGGTGGGGAAGAAGGAGTCCATCGAGGACAGCGCCAAGGTGCTGGGCCGCTTCTATGACGGCATCGAGTACCGGGGGTACAAGCAGGAGGTGGTCGAGGCCCTGGCCCGCCACGGCGGCGTGCCCGTGTGGAATGGCCTCACGGACACCGACCATCCCACCCAGATCCTGGCGGACTTCCTCACCCTGGAGGAGCACGTCGCCAAGCCCCTGTCTGCCATGAAGCTGGTCTTCTGCGGCGACATCCGCAACAACATGAGCTACGCCCTGATGTACGGCGCCGCCAAGACCGGCCTCCACCTGGTGGTCCTGGGACCCAAAGAGCTGGCACCGGATCCGGCCGTGCTGGCGGCGGCCCGGGCCGCGGGCCAGGCGACCGGTGCGGTCATCGAGGTCACGGACGATGTGGCGGCGGCCGTGGCGGGGGCCGATGCCCTCTACACGGATGTCTGGGCCAGCATGGGTGAGGAGGACCAGATCCCCGAGCGGGTGCGGCTGCTCACCCCCTTCCAGATCACCCTGGGCATGCTGCAGCAGACCGGCAACCCGGCCGTGAAGTTCCTCCACTGCCTGCCGGCCTTCCACGACTTCGAGACCAAGCTGGCCCGGGAGCAGATGGCCCTGGGTTATGACATCCGGGAGGTCACGGACGAGGCCTTCCGCAGCCCCCACAGCGTGGTCTTCGACCAGGCCGAGAACCGCATGCACACCATCAAGGCGGTGTTGGTGGCGACCCT
>CAITBU010000292.1 GCA_903890595.1 uncultured Holophagaceae bacterium
CATAAAACCAACCTTTCAGAACTTTGCGGAGGGACACCTTGTCCCAAGCGCGGACCCCGGGGCCATACCAGGCCGTAGGGTGACTTATTTCTACCATGACCTTTGGATGCCGCGCCACCTGGCAAAGGTTCCGGAAATGGTTTTAATTCTCTTCGAGAGGCTGGAAGAGCCTTGACGGTGCATCCCTAGGGTATAACATTGTTATACGAGGGTTGTATATGCGTAAGACGTTGAGCCGGCATGGGAACTCGTACGCCCTGGTCCTGGAGCGCAGCCTGATGGAGCTTCTGCACATCACGCCGGAGACACCCCTGGAGATTAAGACGGATGGGACGTCCCTCACCATCACCCCGCAGGTGACGCGCCGGATCCAACCGGACGAGCTGGCTGCCCACGCCCTACTTGCTGAGACCACCTATGGGCCGGTGTTCGAGGCTCTGAGTAAATGAGCCCCCTTATCACCCTGGGGGTGGAGGATGTGCTGGCCTTGCACCGCCGTCAAATTGCCCGGTGGGGAGGTGCCGAGGGGGTCCGCGAGCTCCCTGCCATCGAGGCTGCCTGTAACGCACCCCTTGTGGTTCACCGCCAAGAGGGTGGCGATGTGGTCGACTGTGCGGCAGCCTTGATGTGGCACCTCTGTGCCAACCACGGCTTCCTAGATGGCAACAAGCGCATCGGCACCGTGGCTGGGCTGGTGATGCTGTCAGCGAACGGCGTGGCTCTGCCAGCCGATGCCGGACTTCAGGTAGAGTTCATCGGCCTGATCATGCGAACCGCCCGGGGCGAGACCACCCGCCAGGAGGTCGCTGGCTTTCTAAGGCAAAGGGTGGTCTGAGCAAGAAGCCACCCAAATGCAGGCCCATGCGAAACGGATGGCTGAAGGGAGAAACGCCAAGGTATCGCTGTCCGAAGCTGCTCGGGATCTGATTGCCAAGGGCCTCCAGCAGAGCCAGAAACCATGGGAACTCGCTTTGCGAAGTCTCCCCTTCGTCGCCTGGCGGGGAGGGAAGCCCGCCATTCCACGCCCGGTGGGCACCTCGCAGAGCCCACTCTCGACCCCGGTTCTTGAGGACCGCAAGGACCGGTTTTGATGGTCGGGCTCGCCGAAAATAAAATCTGAAAACTCGGAGTCAGACTCCGAAATTTCAGAGAAGGCTATCCGGCACGGATGCTTGGAAACCCCTTGACGGACCACTGAACCAATGTAACATTGTCTCAATGGGTCGCTGATCCGTTGGGAGGAACCATGCTTCAGATGGCCGACAGTCGAAGGCGCTTCGTCATGCCCAAAGAGGCTGCCATCGGCGCAAACGATCCTGCCTACGTGGAAGTGCTCCCCGATGGTCGGGTGGTCATCTCCCCGGTTCGGGTCATCCCGATCCACGAGTCCTGGGCGGTTACGCCCGAAAGCGCAGCCCAGACGGTTGCATCCCTGGAAGACTACAAGGCTGGTCGCGCCATTGGCGTGAAGGCCCTGGACGCCAAGCTCGCGGCAGGTGCAGAGGGCGGACGGAAGTGATCCCCTCCTTTCCTGATGCCTTCGTTCGGAAGCTGATCGCCCAAGAGGCCAGCTTGATCAACGCCTTCCGGCGTCTGGTCGAAAAGGTTGAGACCCGGACGGAACAACAGCTTCGTGAGACCAAGGGAATCCACCTGGAGCCGATCAAGTCGGACCCGCCCTATCATTCCATTCGCCTGGATCGTGGTCCGAGAGCCAAGGTGCTGGTCGATGGGGAAACGATAGTATTCCTTGATGTTGACCAGGACCACGACAAGACCTACGGCAAAAAGTAGCAATCGGCTGTCCGGCCAAAGCCAAGGAGATACCTGTGAGTTACCCATTGGGACAGGGGATACATCAGGTTAGTGAAGTGGTTGTTGACTTGCGGGAGGCCAAGGCCAACCTGAGTCATCTGGCCAGCCGGGCTAAAGCTGGTACTCGTGTGGTCATCACCAGCCATGGGATTCCCCTCGCAGACTTGGTTCCGCACGGGACCGGGGTCGAACCCAAACAGTTCCTAAAGCGCCCCGGGCCACTCCCAAAGCTGATGAAGTTGGCAGGCTGGGGACCGTCCGCTTCCGACTTGGTCTTGGGGGATCGGCAGGACTGAGTTAGGCCGTACTCAGTCCGGGAAAGCCGACAGGCAGAGGGGGGTGCGCTCTTGGCGGCGCTGCTCCGTGATGCGGTTCCGGTCGTCCACGAAGACCACCCGGGGGGCCAGGGCTTCGGACTCTTCCTGGGTCATCCAGCCATAGGCGGCGATGATGACCAGGTCGCCCTTCTGGACCAGGTGGGCGGCGGCGCCGTTGATGCCGACC
>CAITBU010000293.1 GCA_903890595.1 uncultured Holophagaceae bacterium
CCGAGCTGGAGTACAAGGGCGCCAAGACCTACCTGAATGCCTCCTACTCCTGGAGCCACTACTACGGCAACTTTGATCAGGACAACTCCACTGCCGCCAACGGTAATGACGCCAACATCTTCGTGGGCTCCTCCAACATCGGCGACGACTTCGGCCGGCAGATGTGGAACAACAAGTACGGCAACCTGTCCGGCGACCGCCGCCACAAGCTGAAGGTCTTCGGCACCTACGAGCTGCCCTGGCAGGCCAAAATTGGTGCCTACTTCATCTACCAGTCCGGCCAGCCCTGGCAGTACTCGAGCTATGAGGCCTACCTCACTGACCGCGCCACCCAGGGCAGCACCAGCACCAGCGACACCAACCGCTATGCTGAGCCCGCCGGCTCCCGCGTCACGCCTGCCCACTACCAGATGGACCTGAGCTACATCCAGACTCTCTTCAAGACCAAGATCTCCCGCCTCGAGGGCATGATCGATATCTACAACGTGGCCAACAAGCAGACCGGGTACAACTTCCAGCCCAGCATGCACAGCGCCTCCCTTGGCCTGCCCACCAGCCTCTACGCCCCCCGCCGCACCCAACTCGGCCTGCGGTTCATCTTCTAGACAACAGCAGCACCCAGACAGAGGCCCGGGACCCGTTCCCGGGCCTCTGTCTTTGCCGGCTCCCGACACCCAGTGCTCAGCCTTGCCAACCGCTGGATTGACGCTGAACAGGGGCCCGTTAGACTGGAGAGCCCAGGGCCTGTAGCTCAGCTGGGAGAGCGCTGCGTTCGCAATGCAGAGGTCGTCAGTTCGATCCTGATCAGGTCCACCAGTCCAGACAGTGCGGCGGTCTTCGGGCCGCCGTTCTCGTTTCGTGGACGACCTCGCCGATTCTGAAGGCAGAGGTCGTCATCCCACCTATCCCAGGCTCCACTGGAGCCTGCTCCCGCTCCCTGCGGGATCGGAGGCAGGCCCCTTGATCCTGATCAGGTCCACCACCAAGCCCCCTTTAATCAGGGGGTTTATTTTTTGCCAACCAACGAGGTCAGAAATGGCTCGATGGGGCGTAGATGAGGCCCAGGCGTTTTTGGTCCGGGTTGGTCAAGGGTTGGCGGCGACCACCAAGCTCACATTTTGCGTGGCCGACTTGGTGCCACTCAGCGCTTGGACCACACCGTTGTAGGTTCCAGCGGTGGTGGGCGTGCCGGCGAGGACGCCGGCGGCGGAAAGGACCAGGCCCGGGGGTAAGGTGCCGCTGAGGAGGGAATAGGTAGGGCGGGGAGCCCCTGTGGCTGAGTAGGCATGGTGATAGGGCACGGCGAGCTTTGTCTCGGCAGGCACACTGCTGACAAAACAGACCGTATTCATGAACAGCGTTGCGATGTTGTGCCCGGGAAGCTGCAACCGCTGATCATCCCGGTTGAGCAGCACGAAAACAGTCAGTCTCAGGGTGGGATAGCGGTAGTGACCGCTCAGGAAGCCCAGCCAGCGACCGGTGTGTTGCACCCTCCTGTAGCCTCCTGCGGTGTCGACGATGAGGCCGCAGGCGTAATTTCCCAGGGATGGCTTCTCCATGAGCGTGATCAAAGCCTGACTCTGGCTCCCCAATTGGTTGGCGTAGAAATTCTCATCCCAAAGCAACAGGTCGTTGACCGTGGTGATCACCCCGGTCATGCCAAAGGCTGGAGAGGTCGTGGCTGCTGTGGACCAGAGGGTCAGATTCTCATCGTAGCCATGGGGTTGCCCTGGCACGGCCAAGGCCGGATCGTCATGGACAACGGAATGCGACATGCCAAGCTTGTCGAAAATCTCCGTTTGGACGAACCTTCGAAAGGACTGTCCAGAGACCTTCTCCACGATCAGCGCCAGCAGCGCGTAGTTCATGTTGGTGTATTTGTAGACGCTGCCGGCTGGGCGTTCGGTGACCACGACACCATAGGCCCCCTCATCCTTGAGGGTTTGGTACATCTGGGCTGTGGTGGCGGTCTGGTTCCCAGTGCCGACATCGTAGATGGAACTGTTCATGTTTAGGAGGTTCTGGAGCTTGATGCCGTCGAACGCCGAATCAAGGTCCGAGAAGTGGGTTCGAAGCTCATCGGTGGTCTTGAGCCAGCCGCGTTCTTGGCACAGCAAGACAGCCATGGCGGTGAATTGCTTGGACGTGGAGGCCAGATAGTAGGGGGCCCCGGCATCGCTGGGTACCCCTTCGGCGACTTGGGCCATGCCATAGGCTTTCTGATAGATGATCTTGCCATCGAGGGCTATGGCGACCATCCCACCTGGCTTGCCCGAGTTGGCACCGTTGGCGAACGAGTAAATGGTATCGATGCCACTGGTGATTGAGGCGGGGAGCATGGGAGAGGGCCTCGAAGGCACCACTGTCACGGTGACTTGAGCCGTTGCGGTGCCGCCAGCACCTGTTGCGGTGAGCGTGTAGGCGGTGGTGATGCTGGGCACGACCAGAGAGGTCGTGCCGCTCACCGCACCCACGCTGGGGTTGATGCTGAGGGTCGTGGCGCCGGAGACCGACCACCCAAGGGTGGAGGAACCGCCCGAAGTGATTTGGCTGGGGGAAGCGGTGAACTGGGAAATCGTGGGTGGGGGCGCTGGAGCAGAAGCAGCCGTACCACCCCCGCACCGGAGCAAGCTCAGGCAGAACAGCATCAGGATGCTTAAGTGGGCCATCCTTGCATGCCAACCGTAGCGAACCGATCGGACCATGACACCCCCTGGCAATGGATACCTATCGGCTGGCGGAGACGGTCCCTAAACCAGACCACTGCCGCCATGGGAGCCATTTTTCTACCCAGCAGCGCCCCGGCCTGGGCCACCAAGCCCAGCGTGCATGCTGACTCTGCGACCAGTACCCAAAACCTGTAACATAGCCTGTAACAGGCAGAGGTCGTCTTCCCACCTATCGCAGGCTCCCCCGGGTGGGGGGTGGTGACCCTACCTACTTCCTGCGTGCTGCGGCGGCCGCGGCAGCGGCCGCCTGCTCGCGGCGACGCTGCTCCTCCTGCTCGCGGCGGCGGGTGGCCTCCTGTTCACGCCGGCGCTCCGCTTCGGCATCTTTCGCCTTCTGGGCTTCCGCCCGGCGGTGTTCAGCCTCGACTTCGCGCTTTCGGCCGGCCTCGGCTTCGCGGGCATGCTGCGCCTGAGCTTCCCGGACCTGCTGGGCTTCCGCCTGGCGCCGGCGCTGGGCCTCGGCCTCTGCCTCACGCTTGCGCGCCGCCTCGGCTTCCGCAATCTGCCTTCGCTGGGCTTCGGCCGAGGCACTGGCTGTGGCTGGGGCGGTGGATGGACGCGAGCTTCGACTGACGTCCCCAGCGGCTGGTGCAGGCGTGGGCTGGGGGCGGGGAACACTTACGGGGACTGGGCTTGCAGCCGGAGTCCGGGAAGGCGCAGCGGCAGGCGCAGGCACCTGCTGGGGCAGCGTCCTCAGGACGGCTGGCGGTGCCGATTGACTCGGAGCCGAAGGGGCACCCTTTCCGGGCACCTGGGTGCTGGCGCTCGGGTGCGGCACGGTGCTGCCAGGCGTGGGCTTCGCAGCTGGAGCAGGCTGGGCACTGCGATAGGGGATGCTGCCCGGGGGTCCAACATGCGAAGTCGTGAGGATGCCCGGCGCCAGCCTCGACAGGGAAGAGGGGGGGGCGGTGCTGGTGGTGCGGGCGGCCGGGCCACCCGTGGCAACCCCCATGGGCTTCGCTGCAGTCGGCGCAGTGGCCGTACTCAGCACATTGGCGGTCTTGGTGCTGTCAGACGCACTGCTCGGGTTGCCGCTGGCCCCGCCTTTTTGCGCCGCCTGGCCTTCCCGGGGCGGCGCTCCACTGAGGACCACATCGACCACCTCGAAGCCAGCCTTCCAGAAGTGCTTGGCGCTCGATGCATCCATCGTCCGCACGGCCTTCTTGCCACTGAACTCGAGCACGAGAACGTCCTTCCAGTCCGGGCTCCCGGTCATGTCCATGCCGAAGCCCTTGCCCGCATCCGAGAGGACCGGAGCACAGCTGATGTAGGCGAAGTTGACGCCGCTGCGGACCTTCAGCCACATCACCACATCCGAAGGGAGCTTGGCGCTGTAGCCGGGCTCCGCCTCCCACTTGAAGACCCCGGCCACCATGGGCTCGCCCATGAGCTGGGAGAGGTTGAACTTGGCCTCCAGGCTGGCGATCCCACCCCCAGGCTGCTTGCTGAAGGTACCCTTGCCGGGGCCACCCGCCTGGAGGCCCAGTGGCACAGCCACCAGCAGGCTCAGGGCAGCAGGAACTAGACGCCAAAACACGCGTGGGTAACGCATCGACTCTCCGTGATGGCTGCCCAAGTTGATTCCAGGGTTTGAGGGAGTATAGGAACCCGTAGACGGAACATCCAGGCTAAATGATCAATTCGAAATTCTATTGCCAGCGGAGCCCGGGCTAACATGGACCTTCCACAAACCTATCGAGGAACACATGAAGCACATGGGGTTGAGTGTGTTGCTTGGGCTGTGCACCCTGAGTCTTGGGGCCCAGGTACCCAAGCCCACCAAAGCGGAAGCGGCCGCCTGGGAAAAGGTGAAGACCAGCCGAGCCCCCAAGGACTTCGAGGCGTTCCTGGCCAAGTTCCCGAACGGTGGCCTGGCGGTGCTGGCCAAGGCCAAGCTGGTGACCCTCAAGCAGGCAGAGAGCATCGCCAGCGAGCCTGCGGATCCAGCCAAGGTGCTGCTGCGGGACAAGTTGGAGACCCGAGAGGAGTTCGCCGCGCGCATCGCCGGCCTGGGGCCCCTGCCCGTCGGCAAGGGCAGAGCGAGCGTGGACAGCTACGACGTGGACAACCGTCGCCTGGACTGGACCTTTGAACCGGAGCCCTGGGCCACGGCCTACTTCCGTCCCGGGCGCCTGGTGCTGGAGGTTGACCGGGATCAGCTCAAGAAATGGCTCGCAGTGGATCCCAATGCCACCCTGGTGGCCCGCTTCGAGGTGCGGGAGGGCCAGGTGCAGCCCGTGGAAGTCTTTGTCCAGAGCCCCGTCGGCCCGCTCTCACCCGCCGCTGAACCGCCGCCGGTGATTGGAGCGGAGCGCAACGCA
The DNA here is from genome assembly GCA_903890595.1 of uncultured Holophagaceae bacterium. Taxonomy (GTDB): domain Bacteria; phylum Acidobacteriota; class Holophagae; order Holophagales; family Holophagaceae; genus Geothrix. Next base: position 5,051 of record CAITBU010000293.1, read on the forward strand.
GCCAACCAGTGGGAGACCACTGTGCAGGCCAAGCAGGTCCGCCTGGCACTGGTGAAGATCCCGGGAGGGACCTTCCTGATGGGCACCCCTGGCAGCACGGGTGCTGACAAGGCGCACTTAGTGACGATCGGTCGGGGTTTCTGGGTGGGCAAGTTCCCCGTGACCCTCGCCCAGTGGGATGCCGCCATGGGCCCTGGTTCCAAGGCGCCTGATGCCAATGCCAACCGGCCCAAGACCTCCATGAGCTGGAACGACGCCCAGGTGTTCATCGAGAAGCTGAATTGGATGCAGACTGCCTGGACCTTCCGCCTGCCCACCGAGGCGGAATGGGAGTATGCCTGCCGCGGAGGCACCGAAGGGGCCTGGTACGGGGATGTGGACGCCATTGCCTGGTACGCCGAGAACAGCGGCAAGGTCTCTCATCCTGTTGGCGAGAAGCTGCCCAATGCCTACGGCCTCTACGACATGGTCGGCAATGTCTGGCAGTGGTGTCAGGACCGGTATGCCGACTACCCCGCGGAAGCCATGGTGGATCCCCACGGGCCGGAGAGCGGCGAGCTCAGGGTCACTCGCGGTGGCAGTTGGAATGACCCTGCCCTGCTCTGCCGCTCGGCCTACCGTTCAAAGAACGCCCAGGACAGCCGGTTTTCCAATCTGGGAGTGCGAGTCGTGGCCATGCCCCGCAACCCCTAAGGGACAAACCGTTCAGCAAGTGTTCCAAGCCTTTTGGAAATTCCTTTCTTGATAGGCTTGTATTCTAAGGAAATCAGGTTCAGCCTTATCGCCGAAGGAGGTGCCTCATGCTGGCTTATGCCCCTGGGGATTTAAAAGGCCTGATCGATTCCACTCCCAATGAGTCTTTGCTCATTGAGTTGGCACAGCACCATGCGGGTCGGACCCTGCCCGACACTGGAGTAGACAGCCACCTGGCCTTTGACTCCCCGCGGACCCAGATGATGCTCCGCACCCTCGTCAAGGGCTCCACCATTGCGGGCCACTTCCACACGGTGTGCGACGAGGTCGTGATCATCACCGGTGGGCGTGGCGAGATCCTCATCAATGGCGAGTGGAAGCCCGTCCGGGCCGGCGATGTGCATGTGTGCCCACGCGGCATCGTCCACAGCACCCGGGCCCCGGAGGCGGACCTTCAGTTCATCTCCATTTTCGCCCCCCACCTGCCCACCGGCACCGACATCAACTGGCTCTGAGCCCACTCTCAAGAGGATCAACCATGACCGCACTGCTCCCCAACATCGACCCCGACGGTCTGCTGGAATTCTCCGTCGTCTACACCGACCGTTCCCTGAACCACATGTCCAAGAAATTCCAGCAGGTGATGCGAGAGATGAACCGCATCCTCAAGACGGTCTACCACGCCGACGGTGCCGTGCTGGTGCCCGGCGGTGGCACCTACGGCATGGAGGCTGTGGCCCGGCAGTTCGCCACCGGCAAGAAGGCCCTGGTCATCCGGGACGGCTTCTTCAGCTACCGCTGGACCCAGATCTTCGACATGGGTGCGATCCCCTCTTCCCATATCGTGCTGAAGGCCCGCCGCACGGGCACGGACCGCCAGTCGCCCTGGGTGCCAACGCCCATCGCCGAAGTCGTGGCCGCCATCTCTTATGAGCGCCCCGAGGTGGTGATTGCCCCGCACGTGGAGACCGCCGCCGGCATCATCCTGCCCGACGGGTATCTGAAGGCCGTGGCCGAGGCCACCCATGCCGTGGGCGGGCTGTTTGTGCTCGACTGCATCGCCTCCGGGTGCATGTGGGTGGACATGGAAGCCATCGGTGTGGACGTGCTCGTGAGCGCCCCCCAGAAGGGCTGGAGTGGCTCCCCCTGCGCTGCCATGGTGATGCTCTCCGAGCGGGCCAAGGCCGTCATGGGCACCACCACCAGCACCAGCTTTGCCTGCGACCTCAAGAAGTGGTCCGCGATCATGGATGCCTACCTGGGCGGCGGCCACGCCTACCACGCCACCATGCCCACCGATGCCCTGACCCGCGACTGTGCGGTGATGCAGGAGATGGAGGCCTACGGCTTCGAGAAGCTGCGGGCCGAGCAGGCCGACCTGGGCGCCAAGGCCCGCGCTCTGCTGGTGAGCTGCGGCCTGCCTAGCGTAGCTGCCGAGGGCTTCCAGGCCCCGGGCGTGGTGGTCAGCTACACCACCGATCCCGACATCCAGAACGGCAAGAAGTTCCTCGCTGCGGGCCTCCAGGTGGCCGCTGGCGTGCCGCTGCAGTGCGACGAGCCGGCGGATTTCATGACCTTCCGCATCGGCCTCTTCGGCCTGGAGAAGCTGCACAACGTGGACCGCACCGTGGCGTTCCTCGCCACGGCACTGACCGAGGTGGGGCTCCGCGAGCCAGTACAGACTCGCTAGTCTGGTTTTTCCTGACAAAGAAACGCCCGGCGAATGCCGGGCGTTTCTTTGCTGTGAAAAGCCTATTGGGGTCAGTCTGCGGCTTGGTGGGCATCGTCGAGGAGCTGGCTCAGGTGGCGGACCTGCATCCCGAGGCCATGGTCCCGGACGCCGTAGTCCAGGTGCATCATGCAGGCGGGGCACTCCGTGGCCAGGATGGTGGCCCCGGTCTTGGCGACGTTGCCCATCTTCCGGTCCAGGACGCCCTTGGCCTCCGTGGGGTGGCGGAAGGTGTAGCTGCCGGCGGCGCCGCAGCACCAGTCGGCCTCTGGCATCTCCTTGTAGGTGAGGCCGGGGATGGCCTTCAGCAGGGCCCGGGGCTGGGCCGTGACCTTGGAGAAGCGGTTCGAGAGGTGGCAGGGATCGTGGTAAGTGACGCTCCCAGCCAAGGCACCCAGGGGGTCCCCGGTGTTGGCCGCCACCAGGAACTCACTGAAGCTTCGGACCTTCGCGGCCAGGGCCTCGGCCTTCCGGGCGTAGGTCGGATCGTCCTTGAGCAGCTCTCCATACTCCTTGAGGAAGCTGCTGCAGCTGCCGCACTCCGAGAGGATGGCGTCGTAGCCCAGGGCCTCGGTCATGCGGTCCAGGTTCTTGCGGGCGATGTCCCGGGCCGAGTCCAGGTCCCCGTAGGCGTGGGCGGGGCGGCCGCAGCAGGTGTTGTCCAGCACGACGGTCTCGCAGCCGTGGCGGGCGAGCACCCGCAGGGTGGCGGCAACGACCTCCGGGTATTGGAAGCTGAGGCCGCAGGAGACGAAGTAGCCGACCTTGTGGAGGCGCCGCTTGGGCTGCGGCACCGAAGCCTTGTCGCCCCGCAGGAAGGGGAGGCCAGCCATGGGGGGGAGCTTCATTTCAGCGGCCTTCACCTGCTGGTCCAGGCCACCCAGGGTGACCTTCGAGGCCAGGGCTGACAGTCCATGCCGCTTCGCCCAGAGGGCCATCCGACCGGCAGACTCGAGCCGGCCGCTGTCCGAGAGGATCTTCCGGAAGAGAAGGCGCCGCCAGGTGGGCTGGCCGTGCCGCTTGATGTAGGCATGCCGCATGGCCGTCACGATCTGGTCCGTGCGGATACCGGGGAAGCAGTGGGCCGTGCAGCCGCGACAGAGCAGGCAGTCGTCCAGTGCTTCGATGACCTCGGCGTTGAGCTCCATGTTCCCGAGGATCAGGCTGCGGGCGATGGACTGGCGCCCTCGCCCCAGGGAGTGTTCCTGGCCACTGACCCGGAAGACGGGACAGCCCGCCTGGCAGAAGCCGCAGCGGTTGCATTGGGCAATGGTGTCGAAGAGGGGAAGGAGTTCAGGGGTCGCCATGGTGGGCCTCCGCTTCAGATACCGCCCAGGAAGCGCCCTGGACTGCAGAGACCATGAGGGTCGAAGGCATCCTTGATCCGGCGCATGGTGGCAAAGCCGGAGCCCGGCTGGCCCCAGGCATCCACCCGGGCCTTGAAGGCGGGTACGCCCGCCTGGACCGTGAGGCTGCCAGCCAGGGCCACGGCCTCGTCCCGCAGGGCCAGGGTGGCGGCGGCCAGGGCCTCCAGGGCCGAGTCTGCAGGCAGTCCAGGGGCAGGCAGGAGGGCCGCCCTCAGGAGACCGCTGGCGGCGTGGGCCGTCACGGCGGCGCTGAGGCCCTGCTCCGCCGCCCGGGCGGAGATGCTGGCCAGCATCCCGGCGGTCCGGCCGATGGGCACGGCCACCTGAATCTGCACTCGCAGGAGATCCGGCGGCACGCTGCCCAGCACATTGGTGATGGCCTGCCAGGCCTGAGTCGAGGCGCCATCCCGAAGCGTCAGTACCCGCCCACCCTGCCCGGCCACCAGCGCCTCCAGGTCCCGCACCTGGCGGTCCACCGTGGCGAGGCTCCCGGAGAAGGCGGTGGCCAGGAGGTGGCCCGTGGGAGAGGCCAGGCCCAGGGTCGGCAGCAGGAGACCTGCCGCAGTGGGATCCAGGAGGTCCATGGCCTCGGGCAGCAGGAAGGAGGCCTGCACGGACTCCAGCACAGAGGTTGCGGCGGCCAGCGCCGGGAACAGGCCCAGCACGCTGGCGCGGGCCTCGGGCATGGGCAGCAGCTTGAGGGTGACCTCAGTGATGATCCCCAGGGTGCCAAAGCTGCGGATGAACAGCTTGTTCATGTCGTAGCCCGTGACGTTCTTGATGACCCGGCCACCGCAGCGGACCTGCTCACCGTTGGGGAGCACCACCCGCAGACCCAGCACCCAGTCCCGGGCCGTGCCATGCAGCAGGCGCGAGGGCCCGCTCAGGTTGGCGGCCACCAGGCCCCCGAGGGTGACCCGGTCGGCATTCGGCGGATCCAGGGGCAGGACCTCCTGCTTCTCAGCCACCAGTGCCTGGAGGCGAGCCAGGGTCAGACCGGCCTCGACGGTGATGCAGAGATTATCGGCATCGAACTCCACGACCCGATCCAGGCGCTCCAGGGAGAGCACGGCATCCAGGCGCTGGGGAGGGTTCCCCACCGAAATGGACGTGCCGCCCCCCCAGGGCACCAGAGCCACACCAGCAGCGGCGCAGGCGGTGACCACCAGGGCGACCTCATCCTGGGTGCCGGGCCGGAGCACCAGGGGCGGGCAGACACCGTCCACCGCGTAGGGGGCGGTGGACTCAACGGCGGCCAGGACATGGTCCGCACCGATGGCTTGGGCAAGGGTGGCGCGGAAGGCAGCGAGCTCACTGGACATGGGCCACCTCCAGGGGAGCGGGAAAGATCTTCCCGGGGTTCGCCAGATCGCTGGGATCGAAGGCCTGCTTGACCTTCAGCTGGCTGCGGATGTCGGCCTCGCTGAGGACCAGACGCATGGCGTCCATCTTCTCCAGGCCCACGCCGTGCTCACCGCTGATGGTGCCGCCCAGCTGCACGCAGAGGGCGAGGATCTCCATCCCGGCCTTCATGACCCGCTCCTTCTGCTCCGCATCCCGCCAGTCGAACAGGATCAGCGGGTGCAGGTTGCCGTCACCCGCATGGAAGACGTTGGGGATCTGCAGGTCGTACTTCTCGCCGACTTCGGCGACCTTCCGCAGGACTTCGGGGAGGGCCGTGCGCGGCACGGTGCCATCGCACACCAGGTAGCTGGGCGTGAGGCGGGCCACGGCCCCGAAGGCCCCGCGCCGGCCGGCCCACAGCAGGGCCCGCTCCGCATCATTCTTGGCCACCCGTACCTCGCGGGCACCGTGGGCCAGGCAGAGGCGCTCGATGGCCTCGGTCTGGGCTTCGAGGTCGTCCTTCAGGCCGTCCACCTCGATGATCAGCACCGTCGCACAGTCCAGCGGCAAGCCGCAGGAGAGGGACTTCTCCACCGCCTGGATGACCAGCTGATCCATCATCTCCAGCGTGGCCGGAACCATGCCAGCGGCCACGATGGCAGACACGGTCTCGCTGCCCCGCTCGATGCTGTCGTAGATGGCAAGCATGGTCTTCACGCCTTCGGCCTGGCGCACGATGCGCACCACCACCTCGGTGCACACGCCGAAGGTGCCCTCGCTGCCCACGAAGACCCCCGTCAGGTCATAGCCCGGCTGATCTGGGGCCTCACCTCCGACCGTCACGATCTCGCCGTCCGACAGCACAACGGTGAGGCCCATGACGTGGTTGGTGGTCACGCCGTACTTGAAGCAGTGCGGGCCGCCGGAGTTCTCAGCCACGTTGCCCCCCAGCGTGGCGGCCTTCTGGCTGGCGGGATCCGGCAGGTACTGGTAGCCCAGCGGCGCCAGCGCGTTGCCCAGCTCCAGGTTGAACATGCCGGGCTGGACACGGGCCCGCAGGTTGGGCACATCCACCTCGAGCAGGCGGTTCATGCGGATCATCTCCAGCACCACGCCCCCCTTAAAGGGGATGGTGCCACCGCTCAGGTTGGTGCCACCGCCACGGGGGACGAAGGGCACACCGAAGTCGTGGCAGACCTTCACCACTCGGGAGACTTCCTCCGTGGAGTGAACGAAGACCACAGCGTCCGGGCGACGCTCTTCCAGGTAGGCGTCGTACTGATACAGCTGGAGGTGGACATCCGAGTCGAGGACGTTGGCGGCTCCGACAATCTGCCGAAGGGACTGGACGAATGCCTGGTGGGTCATGGGGCACGCTCTGAGAAGGATTTGGCTGTGATCCTAGCAAGGCGGTCATGCAACCCCTGGGAGTTGTGACCAATACCCGCCTTCACCACCCCGCTCTCTGGCCGAAATGCTGCAGCCAAGCTTGCTAGGCAGCCGCGCCAGCGGCGTCGGTTCCGGTATCCTCGGAGCATGATCGGACGCCTCCGCGGGGAACTCATCCAGAAGCTGCCCAACCTCGCCCTCGTAGAGTGCGGGGGTGTGGGCTACGCCGCCGCCATCAGCCTCTCCACCTACGGCCTGCTGCCGGAGGTGGGCAGCCAGGTGATCCTGCACACGGAACTGCTGGTGCGGGAGAACGAGCTCTCCCTGCTGGGCTTTTCCTCCACCCAGGAGCGGGAGCTCTACCGCCTGCTCATCAAGGTGGACGGCGTGGGACCCAGGCTGGCCCTAGCGGCCCTCGGAGCCCTCTCCCTTGAGGATCTGGTGCAGGCCATCCGGGGCCGGGATGTGAAGACCCTCACGCGCATCCCGGGGGTGGGCAAGAAGACCGCCGAGAAGGTCTGCTTCGAGCTGTCGGAGAAACTCGGCGGACTCTCGGGCCTGGACGGACTGGCCATTGGACCCGGCGGCGATCCCTGGGAAGAGAGCCTGCGCTCGGCCCTCACGAACCTCGGCTTCCGCGAGGACGCCGTGCTGCCCATCGTGGCCAGCATGCGCGCCGCCAAGCCGCCCCTGGCCGACGCCATCCGGCAGGCCTTGAAGGCCCTGCAGCGATGAGCACTCGCATCCTCTCGACTTCACCCCTCGTCGGCCCCGCCCTGGCGGCCCTGGGGGCCCGCTTCCCCGACCTGTGCATCGCCCCCTACCGCTCGCCCGCCTGGCTGGCGGCGTTGCCGGTAGCCGAAGCGCTGGTGGTCATCGTGTCGGAGCCCATCACCGAAGCCGACCTCGCTGCAGCCACCGCTCTGCAGGTGCTGGGCACCTGCTCTGTGGGCGTCAACCACCTGCCTCTGGCAGCCTGTCAGGCCCGCGGCATCCCGGTGGTGAACACGCCCGGCGTATTGACGGACGCCACCGCCGACCTCGCCTTGGCCCTGCTGTTGGCCCTTACCCGCCGCCTCGCAGAGGGCGAGGCCCTGGTGCGCACCGGTGGCTGGGCTGGCTGGGCCCCCGATCAGCTGCTGGGCCCCCGCCTAGCCGGCAGGACCTGCGGCATCCTGGGCAGCGGCCCCATCGGTCAGGCCTTCGCCCGGCGGGTGTCGGCCCTGGGCATGACCCCCTTGTTCTGGGACCGAGAGGGCAGCGGCGGCGTGGTCGACTTCGGCGCTGGCCAGGCCCCGCGCCTGCCCCTGCAGGCCCTGCTGGCCCAGAGCTTCGTGCTCTCGGTGCACTGCCCGCTCACGGACCAGACCCGGGGTCTTTTGGACCGTGCCGCCCTCGGGTACTTGCCCCCCGGCGCCGTGCTCATCAACACCGCCCGGGGCGGCATCCTCGATGAACCGGCCGCCATGGACCTGCTCCACGCAGGCCGCCTTGGTGGCGTGGGGCTGGACGTCTATCAGAACGAGCCCCACCTGGATCCCCGCTGGCTCGACGCCCCTCGCACGGTGCTGCTGCCGCACCTGGGGTCGGCCACCCTGGAGACCCGGGAAGCCATGAGCCACCTGGTCTGCGATGGCATCGCCGCCGTCCTCGCCCGCTAGTCCCTGCGGGGCACATCGTTCCTTCCCCACCCAGGTGCTACCCTGACTGTCACTGAGAGGCATCCCATGGCACGACCCTGGATCAAGCTGCTAGACCCCGCACTGACGGCCCTGAAAGCCGCCACGGGAACAGGTTTTGAAGGCCGGCTGACCTACGCCCGCGCCCTCAACGGCCGCGCTCGCCACGAAGAAGCACGCGAGATCCTGGACCAGCTGCTGGCCGAGGACCGGAGCCATGTGGAGGCCTGGTTCGAGCGCCTCCTCTGCCTCAGCGACCATGACCGCAGCGGGGAGGGCCCGGAGCTTCTGGGCCAGCTCGAGTCCCTCCGGGACGAGCATCCCGCCGAGGGCGGCCACCTGCGCAATCTGGGCTACCTGCGTCTGCTCATGCAGGATCCCGAAGGCGCCGAGGAGGACCTCCGGCAGTCCCTGGTGCGCAATGGCCAGGATGCCAAGGCCCTCGAGCTCACCGGTCTGGTGCAGCTGCACCTGGATCACCCCGCCGAGGGCAAGGCCTGGTTGCTCAAGGCCCTGAGCCTCAATCCCAAGGACCCCCGCACCCTGCGCCTCCTGGCCATCGCCATGGAGCAGCTGGGCGACCAGCCGAGCGCCGAGGCCCAGCTGGTGGCGGCCCTCCAGGCTGAGGAGTGCTACTACTGGGGCTGGCATGCCCTGGGCGAGCTGCTGCTCAACCGTGGTGAGCTGGCCGAAGGGCTGCGCTGCATCCAGCGAGCCCGCAGTCTGCACGTTACCGATCCCGCCAGCTACTTCATCCTGGCCGAGACCTTCAGCGAGCAGGGACATTTGGAGCTGGCCCAGGGTCAGCTGCACACCCTCATGCTGCTCGCCCCTCCCGCTCCCGTGCTGGCCGAGGCCCAGGCCCTGCTGGGCGAGCTGAAGCGGGACCAAGGTGATCGGGAGGGGGCGCTGTCCTACTTCACCCTCGCCGCCGAGACCGACCCTGAGGCTGCCAATCCCTGGGCCGCCCTGGGTGACATGGCCCGCGAGGAGAGCCGCTGGGATGATGCCATGCGCTGCTACCGCGAAGCCCTGCTGCGCGAACCGGACGCTGCGGACCTGCAGGTTCAGCTTGGCTACGTCCTGCTAGAGACCCAGCAGACCCAGGTTGCCGAGCAGACCTTCCTGCAGGCCCTCGAACTTGACCCCGGCGAATACAGCGCCTTCCTGGGCCTGTCCGAGGTGTACCGCCTTGCCAACCGCCGGGAAGATCAGATGACCATGGTGGACCGGGCCTTGGAGATGGCACCCCAGGACGCCGATGTCTGGAACGCCAAGGGCGTGGCCTTGGAGGTCACCAGCCACCTGAAGGAAGCCACGGACGCCTACGAGCGGGCCCTGGCGCTGGAGCCCCAGCACCGGAAGGCTGCCAACAACCTGGGCTTCGTCCTGGAAAAGCGCATGGAGCAGGGCGAGCTCGAGCTGCGGCCTCTGGCCGTCCAGGCCTGGAAGCAGCGCCTCCTCATCTGCCAGGAGGAAGGCCAGAGCATGAAGATGGCCATGGAGCACCTGGCCCTGCTGGGGGTCCCAGAGAGCACCCTGGCGGAGTGGGTGCGGGTGGAGTTCCTGGAAGGCGAAGTGGGGTCCTGACTTTCTGTCACACCACCGTCACATGAACGTTGCCAAACACTTACAGACAGGCTCCGTTTCCCTGTGGAAAAGCCTGCGGATATGGCCATTAGAGACAGCCTAAACCCTGTTCGGGTATGGGTTTCCTACCTCTAGAATAACATTCTGCAATCTATGTATCTGTGTTATTTTGCAATATTTGCATAGATGATCTGGACAGAATTTGAATAATTGACCAGATATTTAGTTTTCCACAATTGCTTTTCCCCAGCAATGCCATGAAAAAGGCTCGAATCCTGCCCTGCAGGTCACCAAAACCACCGCAAAATTTTCTGCTTCGTCATACGAGGGATTCAGCCTCGCGCAGCTGCACGCTCACCAGCCGAGAGCACCCGGCCTCCTCCATGGTCACGCCATACAGGGTGTCGGCGGCCACCATGGTGGGCTTCTGGTGGGTGATGACGATGAACTGGGTGTCGGCCTTCATCTTCTGCACCATGGCGGCGAACCGGCCCACGTTGGCCTCGTCGAGGGGCGCATCCACCTCGTCCAGCACGCAGAAGGGGCTGGGCTTGAAGTGGAAGATGGCAAAGAGCAGCGAGATGGCGGTGAGGGCTTTCTCGCCGCCGCTGAGGAGGGTGAGGGACTTGGCAGACTTGCCCGGCGGCTGGGCGGTGATCTCGATGCCGCACTCCAGCAGGTTGCGGGGATCCTCCAGGATCAGCTGCGCACTCCCACCGCCGAAGGCTTCCCGGAACACTTCCTGGAAGCGCAGATTGATGTAGTCAAAGGCCTCCTGGAAGCGCTCCTCGCTGGTGGCGTTGATCTCCGTAATGGTGGCCTCGAGGTTGCCGATGGCGGCGGTGACATCGGCCCGCTGCTCATTCATGAAGGCCAGGCGGGCCTCCGCTTCCTCCAGCTCCTGGATGGCCAGGGGGTTCACCCCGCCCAGCTCCAGGCGGCGGCCCTGCAGCTCATTCAGGCGCGTCTGGTGGATCAGCTCGCCCTCTTCCCAGGCGGCGCGCTCGGCGTCGTCGAGGCCCGCCAGGAAGGCCGGCACCTCCAGCCCCAGGGCCAGCTCAACTTCCTTGGACAGGGCCTCCTGGCTGCCCTGGACCTGGGCCCCGTGGAGGAGCACTTCCTGGTGCTGGGCCCGGGCGTTCTCCAGGGCCTCCTGGAACTCGCGTGCGCCCCGTTCCTGGACGCGCAGGGTCTCCTGGCCCAGCTCCAGCCGAGGCTGGGCTTCCTGGGCCTGAGCCTGGATCCCGGCCCGCTCCTCCAGCAGGGTCTGGGACTCGGCCTCCAGCTCTGCCAGGCGGTGGGTACAGGCTTCCCCACGCTCGGCCTGGCCCGCCACCTCGGCCTCTAGGCCCTGGCGCTCGGTCTCCAGATCGAAGCGACCCCGCTGAGTCAGCTGCAGGTGACGCTCGTGCCCGTCCCGCTCGGCCCAGGCGGCATCCCGGCTGCGGGCGGCCTCGAGGCGCTCGTCACGGCGCTCGTCCATGCGGAGCCGCGCCTGCCGGACCCCGTCCTCAGCCTGGCCGATCGCCTCTTCCAGGGCGGCATCCACGGCCTCCTCCGGATGGCTGTCCAGCTCGCGCAGGAGGTCTCGGAGGCGCTGGATCTCAGTCTCGATCTGTTCCCACAGGGCATCCGCCCGCTCGCTGGCCGCCTGAATCTCGCCCAACTGACCCTGCACCGAGTTGCCCTGACCCGTGAGGGCCTCCACCCGCCGCCGCAGACCACGCAGGTCCTCGTCGATCTCCAGGGACCGCTCCCGGGCCGCCCGGGCCTCGGCACCGGCCTGGTTGCGACGGGCCTCCAGGGCCTCCAGTTGGTCCAGCAGGGCTTCCCGGCTGGCCTTGGCCGCCTCCTGCTCGGCCCGGAGCTTCAGGGGCGAGGCGGCGGGCGCAGAGACACCCAGTTGCAGTGGGCCATAGGGCAGGCGGATGAAGGCCGGAGAGACCAAGGCCAGGTCCGGATGGGCCTGGGCCAGAGCCGGCAGGTCCACATCGGCGCAGCGGAAGGCGCGGTCCAGCAAGATGCCCAGGGGACGCTGGGTGGAGGCCCAGCGCAGGTGGGTGCGGAGGGGCTCGCAGCCCGGGGGCGTCGCCGGCACCGGCGCGGTGGCCTCCAGGGCCAGCAGCAGGTGGCCCGGGGCCCCCGCAGCGCGTGCCGCCAGGGCCGTATCGGCGCCCAGGGCCTGCAGCCACACCCCCAGCAGGCGCTCCAGATCAGGGCGCTGAGCCTCGTCCACCGAGAGCAGCTCCACCAGAGCAGTGGGGCGCAGGCCCTGCTCCTTGAGCCAGCCCAGGCCCCTCTGCAGCTCCGCATCCCCGAAGGCCCGGGCCAGCAGGTCCGACAGCTGACGCAAGCGCCGCTCGCTGGCTTCCAGCTCGGCTTCCGTGCGGTGGCGCTCCTGCTCCAGGTTCCGCAGGGCTTCCTCGAGGACCTCGGCCTGCCGGCGCTGCTCCAGGGCGCCGTCCTCGGCCCCCTCCAGCTGGGTCTGCAGGCCCTCCAGGGTGCGAGCCACGGTGGCGGCCTCTGCCAGCAGGCCATCCAGGCGCGGGGCCCGAATGGACTCTTCGTGGTTGAGGGCGTCCAGCCGACCTTCCAGCTGGGCGATCTGGCTCTGGAAACCCAGCCGCTGCCGCTGGCGCACCAGGGCCTCCTGCTGGCTGGCGGCCTTCTGATTCTTCAGCCCCTGGAGGCCCGCCTCCTCGTGACGCAGGGCCCCCTGGGCCAGGGCCACCGCTTCATCCGCCGCTGCCAGTCCGGCCTCACAGGTCGCCAGGCGAGCGCCGGCTTCCAGGACCATGGCCTCGAGGGCGGTGAAGGAGTCCCCGGTTTCGGACAGCCGGTCCGTCAGGGCGTGGATCCGCTCGCTGAGACGCTGCCCCTGGGCCTGAGCCTCTTCCCGGCGCTCCACCTGAAAGCCGCGCTCCTGCTCCGCCAGCTGCAGCCTCTGATCGAGCCCCAACATGGCGGCGGCTCGGCGGGCCTGGGCCTGTTGCTGCTCATCCACGGACAGCCGCAGGGTCTCGACCTCGGAGGCCTTCTCGGAGACCTGGGCGGTGAGCTCAGCGACCCGCCGTTCGGCCTGGTCCAGCTGATCCAGGATGCGCTCCTTGGCGGCCTCCAGCTCCACGGCCTTGCCCGCCAGCAGGATGCGCTGGGTGGCCTTGATCTCGCTGTCCAGTTCCTTGGCCTTCCGGGCCCGGGCGGCTTGTCGGCGCAGGGACTCCATCTGCTTGTTGAGCTCAAAGAGGATGTCATCCAGCCGCTGCAGGTTGGCGCGGGTCTCGTCCAGGCGGCGCTCGGCCTCGCCGCGGCGCAGCTTGTAGCGGGTGATGCCGGCGGCCTCTTCCAGCAACAACCGGCGGTCCTTGGGGCGACTACTGAGGATGAGATCGATCTGTCCCTGCTGAATGAAGCTGTAGGCCCGGGTACCCATGCCCGTGTCGAGGAGCAGATCCTGGACATCCTTGAGGCGGGCCTCCCGGCCATTGATGCGGTACTCGCTCCCCGTGTCCCGATAGAGCCGGCGGGAGATGCCCACCTCGCGGACCGCTCCGGGCAGGGTGGGATCTGGCATCTCCAGGACCAGCTTCACCTCAGCCAGGCCCATGGGTCGCCGCTGGGCGGTGCCGCCAAAGATCACGTCGGACATCTCCGCGCCCCGGAGCATGGAGGGCCGCTGCTCGCCCAGCACCCAGGCCAGGCTGTCAGAAATATTGGACTTGCCGCAGCCATTCGGCCCCACCACCGCCGTCATGCCCCCCGGGAAGCTGAGCTTCTGGGCATCGGCGAAGGACTTGAATCCGTGGAGTTCGAGGGAGATCAGGCGCACAGAGTCAGTGCTCCGGAGAGGGGATGGGGAACATTCCTTTCCATCATCCCATAACGGGAGAGGAATCCGAGTCGGCTATCCGGCGGAGGTCCCCTTGGGAATCAGCCCGAAGCCCGGTAGACTCGGTTCTTCCCAGGCCATGTCCGGAGCCACCTGTGCAGCTTTGCCAAGCCCTCGAGCAGGATCCTGCGGCCCCTGGCCGCCAGCGGGGGCATGGGGGCGGGGTTCAGCCGTGAAGAACCCCCTGTTCACCCCCCCCGAGGCATCTCTGCTCTGGCTGGAGGCCCACCGGGTGCTGGCGGGCTCCTTCAACCATGTCATCCAGGGCCCACCTGGGGAAGACGTGTTGCTGCAGGCCCTCGCCGCCCTGCCCCAGGGACCCTCCCGCTGGGTCGTGGACGACCTCTGGTGCCCCTCGGTCCTGATCCGGGACATCCCTGAGCTCCCCAAGGGCGCCGAGGCCCAGGAGGCCTTCTTCCGGTGGCGGTTTGCGCAGATCCTCTCCCTGGAGGAGCCCCACTTCGTGCAGGCCCTGGAGGTCGAGTCCGGGCTCTGGCTGACGGCCGGGATCCGCCAGGACTTCCGCGATGAGCTGCTGCAGCTGGCCCTGCGCACGGACCGCGTGGTCCATGCCCTGACGCCCCGCTGGCTGCACCTCTACAACATCCTCGCCCCCTCCCTCACCATGCCGGGCATGCTCCTGAGCCTGAGCCCCACGGAGCCCGGCCTCTACGCCGGCACCCTGGTGGCCTGGGGCCGCACGCTCTGCCTGCTACGCCAGTGGTCCGAGCCTCTCTCCCCCGAAGGCTGGCTGGAGGAGCGCATCGCCCCCAGTGCGGCCTTCCTCCAGCGGGAGTCCCGGAAGCCCCAGCAGCTCTACATCTGGGGCGCAGCCACTTGGCCCCAGGCTGATCTGCCCGTCCGCTTCCTCGATGACCGCGCGGTCCTGGGAGAGGCGCGCTGATGGCCGTTCCAGTCCTTGCCCTCAACCTTGCCCCCCGCCCCAGCCTCTGGCGGCAGCGCCACCGAACCCTGGGCTGGGTGGCCCTCGCCTTCGGCGCAGCGGTGCTCCTGGGCAGCATCGGCTTCACCTGGCGGGCCTACCACCAGGCAGACCGCGCCGGCCGGGATGCCGTCAGCCTCACCGAGGAGGCCCGACGGGCTTCCCGCCAGGAACAGCAGATCCAGGCCTCGCTCCAGGAGATGGACGCAGCCAAAGAACAGGCCCGCTGGAAGCTGGCCGAGCGCATCCTCCAGGAGCGCGCCCTGCCCTGGTCCCGCCTTACGGCAGAACTGGAGCAGTGCATGGTGCCGGACATGCGGCTGAAGGGCCTGCAGCGGGCCCGGAGCAGCGCCCAGCAGGTGGTGCTCAAGCTCAAAGGCGAGGCCCGCACCCGGGAGGCCGAAGCGGCTTTCGTGGAGGCGCTACGCGGCACGCCGGTCTTCGCTCAGGTGGTCCTGGAGCGCGAGTCTGAGCGCACCGGTGGCGGCTGGGACTTCGAGATCACCCTGCCCGCAGCAGCCGTTCCCCCGCCCTTTAAGCTCAAGGTCATCAACCAGACACCCGCTGGGCAGGCCCCTGCTGCGGTTCGCACACCGGTGGCAGGCAAGCCCAGCCGTCCCGTCGCCGTGGCCCTGCCGACCCCACCCCAGCCCGTGAAGCCCATTCGGCCCACCCAGCCAGCCCCGGGTTCGGCGCAGCCCGGCCTCGGCCGCCCTGCGGCAGGCCTGGGTATCCAACCGCCCCAGCCAACCACGCGCCCGGCTCCCCAGGCTATTCCGGCGGTTACGCAGCCGCTGCCCCAGCCGACCCCCGCACCGCCTACCGAGGAAGAGGAAACGGGGCGGGTCCGCCGCACGCGCATCCGTCCTCCCGCAGCGAGGCCACCCCGATGACCAGTCCCCTCCGCGCGAGCCGCCTCCGCCTGGCCCTGGGCATCCTGGGGACCACGCTGGGCCTGGCTGTGGCCCTCTTCCTGCTGCCGAACGCCTCCCAGCAGCTGTCGCAGCAACTGAAGGCACGGCGAGATGCCGAGCAGGGCCGCAACCAGCAGGTCGAGCACCTCAAGGAGCTCCAGAGCCTGGCCGATCGCCTCCGCCGAGGCCAGCAGGCCCTGGCCGGACTGGAGGCCCGCCTGCCCCGTGGGTCCGCCGGCGAGCTGCAGTGGAGCCTGAGCAAGACCCTCCATCAGCTGGCCCGGAAACACAACCTCCGCCTGGTCACCGTGAAGTACGGCCTGCCCAGCAAGGAGGGAGCCCGCGGCTCCGACCTGGAGGCCGTGGAAGTGGAGTTCGTCGCCTTGGGCCTCTACGCAGACCACAAGAACTTCATGATGGAGCTGGAAGGTTCGGGCCTGCCCTTCGCCGTGCGGGATGGCCGCCTGGAAGAGAGCCCCGAAGGTGCTCGCCTGAACATCATCCTCCGCGCCTTCCGCAAGACCGGGACACCGGACCGCGAGGAGGGTGAGGCATGAGCACAGCCCCTCGCAGCAGCGACCTCCAAGGCATGCTCCAGGAGCTGCGCAGCAACCGCAAGACCCAGGCGGCCCTGGCAGGCTTTGTCCTCATGCTGGGTGTCCTGTTCTATACCGTCTTTGCCTCGGATGCACCGAAGACCCGCCGGGCCACCGATGGCCGCACGGGGACCAGCCTCGACTCCCGGCAACTGCAGGGCCTCCGCAAGCTGCCAGACCTGGCCGCCCTGGACCTGGCCGGCGAGCTCCCACCCAAGCCCAAGGTGCTCCGGGACGTCTTCATGTTCGAGGCCCCGCCGGTCCCGGTGAAGCCGCCACCGCCGCCACCTCCCCCGCCCCCGCCCTCTCCGGAGGATGTCGAGGCTCAGCGCAAGGCCCAGGCCAAGGCGGCCGAGTTCGCCACCCGCCCCCAGGACCTCCGTTACCTTGGCTTCTTCAAGGGCACGCCCTCGGGCTTGGTGGGAGCTTTCATGAAGGGCGAAGAGCCCGTCACCCTGACCCCGGGAACGGTGGTCCGGGAGCGCTGGAAGCTGGTCGCTGTCCTTGATACCCGCGCCGAATTCCAGAACCTGACTTACCCGGACCTGAAGTTGGTCCTGGAGACCCGCGAAGCCTCTGGCGGCGCGGCTTCGAACCAATTCTGAACCGAAGGATGACCCCGATGCCGATCCCCTCCTTCGCCCTCCTCCGCCGGTGCCTCCTGGTGACCGCAGCCCTCCTCCTGGCCCTCGGCTGCTCCCTGCACCGGGCCAACAAGGCCTTTGATGAAGGGCGCTACGACGAATCCGTCATCGAATACCGCAACGCCCTCCGGAGCGATCCCACCAACACCAAGGCCCGCATCGGCATCAAGCGGGCCTCCCAGCGGGCCGCTGAGCTGCACCTCTCCCTGGCCCGCCAAGCTGAGACCCGTGGCTTCACGGACACCATCCTGGCGGAGGTGCGCAAGGCCCTCGTCCTGGATCCAGACAACCAGATCGCCCAGGACTGGCTCCTCAAGCTCGAGCAGAAGGCCGCCAAAGATCGTGCCGAGTCCGACTCCCTGGAAGACCTCGAGGCCATGAAGACCAAGGCTGATGCGGTCAATGCCCTGCAGCTCAACCCGCGCACCATCGACGGCCTCGACCTCAACTTCGCCCGCCGCACCAGCATCCGGGAGATCTTCGCCACCCTGAGCAAGGCCTCCGGCGTGAACATCATTCCCCACACCTCGTTCCAGGATGCGACAGTCTCCATCGATCTGCGGGGGCTGCCGTTCCAGCGGGTGCTGGACACCCTGATGTTGCAGAACGACCTGTTCTACAAGGTCATCGACAAGAACACCATCATGGTCTTCAAGGCCACCCCCCAGAACCGGGAGCAGTACGAGAACCAGATCATCAAGACCTACTACCTGTCCAACGCCGACCCCAACGAACTGCGCTCCACGCTGACCACCATCAACCCCCAGCTGCGTGTCTTCACGGACAAGCGGGTGAACGCCCTCATCGTGAAGGCCAAGCCCCTGGAACTGGCCATCGTGGATCAGGTGATCCGCTCCCTGGACAAGGCCAAGGCCGAGGTCATGGTCTACCTCGAGCTGATGGAAGTCACCGAGAACAGCCTCGAGCAGGTCGGCCTGCTGCCCGTGCTGAATGCGTCCGACACCTCGGGCACCTACCGCATGGGCGCCACCACGGTGAACAACACCTCGGGCATGAACACCAACTCAGGCTTTACCAAGATCCACACCGCCGACCTGCGGGTGCTGTTCCCCAACCTGGCCCTGGACTTCCTCAAGGGCAACGGGGATGCCCGCCTGGTGGCCAGCCCCAACGTGCGGGTGCTCTCCGGTGAAACCGGCGAAGTCAACATCGGCGAGAAAATTTCCACCACCCAGAGCCAGCTGTCCATGCCCACCACGGGCAACAGCA
The DNA here is from genome assembly GCA_903890595.1 of uncultured Holophagaceae bacterium. Lineage (GTDB taxonomy): Bacteria > Acidobacteriota > Holophagae > Holophagales > Holophagaceae > Geothrix. The sequence continues at coordinate 23,058 of CAITBU010000293.1, forward strand.
CCGCCTCCTCTGCCATCTCCTCCTCCCTGCTCGGCGGCGTGGGCCAGACCTCCTTCTCCTACGAGAACGTGGGCGTGAAGATCAAGGTGGAGCCGCGGGTCCACCACAATGGCGAGATCACCCTCAAGATCGACAGCACCGTCACCACCCTGAAGTCCGGCTCCACCCCAGGCCGCCCCGACCTGGGCCAGCGCGAGATCAAGACCTCGGCGCGACTGCGGGACGGTGAGACGGCCATCTTCGGCGGTCTGCTCAAGGATGAGGAACAGAAGAGCCTGCAGGGCATCTGGGGCCTCGCCGACATCCCCTTCCTGGGCCGCCTCTTCGGCAACACCCACAACACGAAGGCCAAGACCGATGTGATCCTCACCATCCGCGCCGTGCTGGTCCGCAAGCCCGTACTCACCGACCAGGACATGGCCCCCTTCAATCCTGAGGATGCCAACTCCCGCTCTGGGCCCTTCTCGGCCGATGCGAACAAGAAGGCCACGGCCGCCAAGCCCCCGACGGC
>CAITBU010000294.1 GCA_903890595.1 uncultured Holophagaceae bacterium
CTACCTGTCCCCCGTGATCGCCAGCGGCATCGCCTGGGTCTGGCTGGGCGAAGTCCCCACCTTCCTCACCGTCCTCGGCGGCACCATCGCCATCGCCGGCGTGGTGCTCGTCCAAACCCGAGGCCAGCACCCGGCGGCGGCGCACGGTGGGGACACCTAAAGACAAGGTCTCTCGCAGAGGGGCGCAGAGACGGCAGAGGCTGCGGAGGAAATCAGGGTTGCATTCTTCGCCCTTCGGCCTTCTTGTCCTTTCTCTGCGCCCCTCCGCTATCTCAGCGTCCCTCCGCGAGAGTTGTTCTTGGTCGTGATCTTTAAAATCCCTACAGGAACAGGCGGGGATCTACCCGGGCGTTGTTTAGGCTCACGGACCAGTGCAGGTGGGGGCCGGTGGAGCGGCCGGTGTGGCCCACCTCGCCTAGCAGGTCGCCGGCCCGCAGGACCTGGCCCTGCTTCACTTTGATTTTCGACAGGTGGGCGAAGAGGCTCACCACGCCCTCGCCGTGGGCGAGGAACACGGCGTTCCCGCTGAAGTAGAAGTTCCCCGTGAGCACCACCACCCCCGCCGCCGGTGCGCGCACGGCCTGGCCCGTGGGGGCCTTGATGTCCAGCCCCCCATGGGGGGACCGGGGCTCGCCGTTGAGGATCCGGCGCATGCCGAAGGAGGCGGTGAGGGCCCCCGCCGTGGGACGGCGGAAGTGCAGCGACGACACGAGGCCCTCGGGCCAGGCCTTCCACGCTGGCTCCATGAGGGCCTGCTCCCGAACAATACGGGCCTCGTCCTCGGGTGCCGGGTTCACCATGCGCGGATTCTCCAGGCGCAGGCGCTGCTCCGGGTAGTGCTTGGGGCGGATGCTGAAGACCACCGGACGGCCGTCCACCTCCACAGTGTCCTGGCCGGGCTTGGCACTCAGGGGAATGCCCACCACCGCCGTCCAGCCAGTGGCGCTCCGCCGCACCAGCACTGGCTCGCCGTGGGCGGTCACCCGGGGTGCAGCGTCCTGGTTCGGCAGGGCGACGAGGGCCACGCCGCCGGGAACCGCCGAGCCCTTGAGGGGGAGGGCCGGGGCCGCCGCACGGAGGGCACAGGTCACCAGCAGCAACCCGCAGAGAGAGGGGTGCAAGCGCATCATTCGGACTCCCCGGTGCTCGGCGACTGGGTGAGCACGCCCATGAACGTCAGGGGCGCATCGGAGTCGTTGATCAGGCCGTGGGTGCTGCCGGCCTTCACCAGGAACAGGTCCCCTGCCACCACGGGAAAGCGCTCCCCATCGAGGAGGCCTGTGCCTTGTCCCGCCAGAATCAGGTAGAGGTCTTCGGTATCCACATGGAGGTGCTCACCGATGGTGGTGCCCGGCGCCAGGGTCGTGCGCCCCAGGCTGAGGATGCCGGCCATCTCGCCGGCCTGTAGCAGCTCCACCCCCTGGGCCGGGCCGACCCCGCCCCGGATGTTGGTGCGGGTGGTCTCAAGCTGCTCGGAATGGCGACGGATCATGGCGCAGGCTCCGGTGCTAGGGGGGATTCTTCTGCCGCCGTGACCACCTCCGCCACAGCTTCCGGCCTAGACTCGGCAACGACCTCAGGCACAGGCGCCGGATTTGGTTCGGGCGCCGCAGCGGGCACCTCCTGCAGTCCTTCGAAGCCCGCCTCCCGCATCTTCAGAGCCTCTTGGTAGGCGGCGAGGACGGCGGTACGGACACGCAGATAAGAGGTCTCCGTGACCTTGGTGTTGAAGGTGAGGGTGGCCACGACATAGTCCCGACCGTCCGGCAGGGTCTGGGGTGCACTCACCTGGATCTGGGGCGGCATGATGGCCGAGGAGCTGCCCTCCCGCAGGCGCAGCGACTGGCCTTCGCACCAGGCCTGCAGCTGGGGGGTGAGGGCCAGACCCGCTGCCGGCGAGGTCACCATGACCCGGCCGTAGAGGGTGAAAAACAGGCGCAGCTGGGGCAGATCGAAGGAGTGGTTCAGGTAGCCCGACATGCTGGCGATCTGCTGGAAGTCCTTCAGCAGGGCCTGCAGCTTGGGACTGGGCTGGGGCTGGGCCATCAAGGCATCCCGTACCCGTACTTGTTCACCAGCAGGGCCAGGCGCTCCCGGGCCGCTGCAGGCACCACCTCCGGGGCCGTGAAGAGCGCCGCCTTCAGGGCCGCTCCGCAGGCGCAGGTGCGGGCAGTGCCCACGAGCCTGGGGACCACGCAGCGCAGCAGGCGCTGGGCCTTGTCCACGTTGGCGTGCATGACCTCCAGCACGGAGGCGGCGTCCACGCCCTCCTCCTCCTCGCGCCAGGCATCGTAGTCCGTCACCAGGGCGATGCAGGCGTAGCAGAGCTCGGCCTCCCGGGCCAGGCGGGCCTCGGTTACCTGGGTCATGCCGATGAGGTCGGCACCCCAGCTCTGGTGCAGGCGGCTCTCGGCGCGAGTAGAGAAGGCTGGGCCCTCCATGCAGACGTAGACCGACCCCGCCTCGATGGGCAGCGTCAATTCCTGGCCCGCCGCGAGGAGCGTCCCCGTCAGGTGGGTGCAGGTGGGTTCGGCGAAGCTGACATGAGCCACCAGGCCCTCGCCGAAGAAGGTGTCCCGGCGGTGCCGGGTCTTGTCGATGAACTGGCCCGCCAGGCGCAGGTCGCCGGGCCGGTGGCGGTCCAGCAGGCTACCCACGGCCGAAACGCAAACCAGGCGCTCCACGCCCAGCGACTTCAGGGCCCAGATGTTGGCCCGGTAGTTCACCTCGCTGGGGGTGAAGCGGTGGCCCTCCCCGTGCCGGGACAGGAAGGCCACGGGAGCGCCGTCGAGGGTCCCCAGGAGGACTGGCCCCGAGGGCTCACCGAAGGGCGTCTCCACCGCGACCGTGCGGTCCAGAACCAGGCCCTCCATCCGGTAGAGGCCACTGCCGCCGATGATGCCGATGGGTGTATGCATCGGACCATTCTACTTGCCCCGGCCCCCCCGCCATGCTTCTCTTGGAGTTCTGACAACCTGTGTTGGATGTTCGGGAAGCAGGTTTGAATCCTGCGCTGCCCCGCAACGGTATGCACCACGCGCTTTGCACCCTGATCCGCGTGAGACCTGAGACCCCTGGAACGGCCTGGAGCCCTGCGCTGGCCGCCCCTGGAACCTCAGACCCGAGTCACTGGGAGGAATCCCGGGAAGGCTCGGGGGGAGCCCCCAGCTCCTGTCGTGTGCGAGCCCGGAGACCGGTCCTGCACCTCACCCCCCGTCGCGGGCACGGGCCGGGCCATGGTCCCTAGCGGATCCGCCCAGTCTCCGCGACTTCATGCGTGGAGGCATGATGGGTTCCATCCGGACAGTCCTTAGCCTGGCGACCCTGTTGGTCCCGGGTACCCGCTTGTTTGCAGCCGATTGGCCAGGCGAACCGACACCTCCCGAGGCCACGGTCACAGTGAATGCGGAAGCCCAGCCCGTAGCCGTTACCCGCACCCCCTCTCCTGTGCGCATCCTGGAGGGCGAGGAGCTGGCCCGCCTGGGCAGCCGCACCCTGGCGGACCTGCTGGCCGTGCTCCAGCCCGGGTCCGTGATGGCCGCCGGGAGCACCGGCAAGCAGGCCTCGGCCTTCCTCAACGGCACCCTCAGCCGCAACGTCGTGGTGCTGCTGGACGGCCTGCGCCTCAACGACCCCACCGCCACCAGCCCGGATCTCGGTGCCATCAGCCTGGTGGGCATCGCCCGGGTGGAGCTGCTGCTGGGCCCCGCTTCGGTGCTCTACGGCAGCGATGCCATCGGCGGCGTCATCGCCCTCACCAGCCTGGGCCGAGGTGCGATAGGCTTCCACGGCCAGGCGGGCCTAAAGGCCGGTACCGATGGCCTGGCGGGCAGCAGCGCCCAGGTGCAGCTCACCGCTGGCCAGGGCTGGCTGGCCGCCGGGGCAGAGGCCCAGCGGCAGGAGAGTTCCTTCCCTGGCGACGCCTTCCGGCAGGCGGGTGGCTTCCTCCGCCTGGGCACCCGCACCGAGGCCCTGGACCTCACGGGCTTCTACCGCAACAGCGGCCAGACCGCCGCCGTGCCCTTCGCCACCGGGGGCTGGCCCGCCGCCCGCGCCTACGAGCCGGGCCGGGAGACCCGCATCCGGCAGGAGAGCTGGGGGACCAGCCTGCGCTGGCGTCTGGCGCCGAGCCTCGTGCTGGAGAACAGCCTGCAGGCCCACTCTGGCCTGGCCAGCGATCCCGATGGCCCCCGGCGCCAGCAGACGGATCGGGACTTCAAGCGGGTGGAGGAGCAGCTGACCCTGCACTGGACTCCCAGCGCCGGGTTCCGCCTCTCGGGCCGCCTGGAAGGCCGCGAGGACAGCAGCCACGCCCGGAACTACTACGACCCTGCCACCTACGCCGCCGTGCCCTACCGCGGGGAGGGCCGGGACGTTGCGGCCGCCCTGGAGGCTCGCTGGAACCTCGTAGGCGGACTGGACTGGATTGCCGGCCTGCGCCGGGATGCTGGCCACCGGGACCTCACCCGCGGGGACACCCTGGCCCGCAGCCGCGCCGGCAGCGCCGAGGCCAGCACCTGGCGCTCGGGCCTGAACTGGGTGGTCGCCCCGGAGCTGCGCCTCTACGCCAGCGCCGGTCAGGGCTTCCGCATGCCCAACACCACAGAGTTCACCCTCAACGCGCAGGCCGAGACCCAGGACGCCCGGACCTATGCCCTGCTGCCCGAGCGCAGCCGCACGGTGCAGGTGGGTGCCACGGGCCTCGTTGCGGGGCATGTGGAGTACCGCCTGGAAGCCCAGCGCACCCGCATCAGCGACCTCCTGGCCTATGTCTACGACACCAGCTTCGCCTGGCCCCCGCTGTACACCTCGCACTACCAGAACAGCGGCACCATCCAGGCCCAGAGCTTCGAAGGCGCCCTGGGCTGGCGGGGTGGCACCGCTGGGGCCTGGGGTGTGGACCTGCTGGCCCGCAGCCAGGAGACCCGGGACCTGGACCACAACGTCAGTGGCCAGCGCTACGGCCAGCAGAACAGCGCCATCCTGCGCCACCCCTTCTTCACCTGCGGGCTGGCGGCCTTCGCCCAGTCCACCCGCTGGCGGGCCGACCTCCGCCTGGATCGCATCGGCTCCCGCTATGACCTGAGCGACACCACCTACGAGGTCACCACCCTGCGCGAGCCCTACCGTGACCTCAGCGTGGGCCTCTCCCATGAGCCCGTGCCGGGCCTGGTGCTGGCCCTGCGCGGCGAGCACCTGCTGCAGCCCCGCCAGACAGTCCAGTCCTGGCTCGGCGGGCGCTACGACACCAACGGCGATGCGGCTCTGGTCTTCGGCTTCCCGGCCCCCGGTCCCCGGTGGTCCCTGGGCGCCACCTGGCGGTGGTGATGCGCCGCCTCCTCCTCGCCCTGCTGCTGCTGGGAACGGTCCTCCAGGCCGCCCGGCCCCAGCGGGTCGTGAGCCAGTCCGTGGGCACGGATGAGCTGCTGCTGGCCCTGGCAGACCCGGACCAGATCGCCGCCCTCAGCCACCTGGCCGGCGACCGCCGCTTCAGCCC
>CAITBU010000295.1 GCA_903890595.1 uncultured Holophagaceae bacterium
CCGAAGCTGCGGCCCGGGAAGGCCTGTTCGAGGGCGCCACCGAAGCCCGTGAAGGGGGCGTCTGCATCCAGGCTGAGGAAGCCGATACCCAGGTGCCGGGCCTGCTCCTCCGCCAGGGCATTGCTCTCGGCGCTGCTGAACCGGGTGGGCAGGGCGGCGCCCAGCACCCGCTCCGGGCCCAGGGCCTCCACCGCCAGGGCGGCCGCCACGGCGCTGTCGATGCCACCGGAGAGGCCCAGCACCAGGGCTTCCAGGCCCTGCTTGGCCAGATTGTCCCGGATGCCCGTCACCAGGGCGCGGCGCAGCCAGGGGCCCTCCTCCGCAGGCCGCCAGGCTTCACCGGGCTGGGCCGGATCCACCAGGAGAATGCCCTCGCGGAAGGGCGCCCAGCCCTGCCAGCGGCCGTCCGGCAGGGCCAGGCCCGAGCCCCCGTCGAAGAGTAGCCAGCTCTCGGCCCCCACGCGGCTGGCGTAGGCGATGGCCAGGCCGTGCTTCTGGGCCAGGCCCGGCAGGAGACGGCGACGCTGAGCGTCCTTGGAGGGGATGGCCCACGGGACGCTCCGGCCCGGGGGCAGGTGGCTGCCCAGAGCACTGGGACTGGCGCTGGCATTGAGGATGAGCGTGGCACCCGCCGCCGCCAGATCCGCGATGGGATCCACGCCGTAGCCCACGGGGGCGTTGCCCAGCTGGGGATCGGCCCAGAGGTCCTCGCAGATGGACAGGCCGATGCGGTGGCCCCGGAAGGCCACCAGCGGCTGAGGCGCAGCATCCGGCTCGAAGTAGCGGTGCTCATCAAAGACGTCGTAGCTGGGCAGCACACGCTTGCGGGCGCAGTGGCGGAGGGCACCATCCTGGCACCACCAAAGCTCGTTCCAGAGGCGGCCCGAGGGCGCCGGGCGGGCGGTCCCGAAGACCAGCGGCACGGGCCCCGCCAGGGCCGCCAGCCGGTGGGACTCGGCCTCGATCCGCCGCCGCATGGCAGGCTCCCACAAGCGGTCCTCCAGCAGGTAGCCGGGGATCGCGAGCTCCGGCGCCAGCACCAGCTCGGCACCGGAGGCCACGGCCTCGCGGTAGGCCGACTCCACGCCGCGGCCATTCCCCTCGGGGTCGCCGAGGCGGGCGTTGATCTGGAGCAGGGCAAGCTTCATGCAGGGTCCAGGCAAGATCCGCAGAGGCGCGACAGGCGCCCGGGAGCCTTCAAGTTACCAGCGAATCTCGGCACAGGTGCCGCCGCTGGGCCGGGTGCCGAGGCGCAGGTCCGCCCCCTGGGCGTTGAGCCACTTCAGGGCCAGGGGCAGGCCCAGGCCCGTACCGTCCGGCCGGCCGCTCTCGAAGGGGCGCAGCATGCGCACCGCGGCATCCCCCGAGAGGCCCGGTCCCTCGTCGAGAATCTCGATGCAACCCGAGGCCACCCGTACCGTCACCCGGCCCCCCAGGGGCGTGGCCTGGCAGGCATTCTCCAGGAGGTTCACCAGGGCCTGGTGGAGCAGACCGGGGTCCCCGGTGGCCTGACCGGTGCCCTCGCACACCAGGGTGCGCCCATGGCTCACGGGGCGCCGCTTCAGCTCGGCCACGGCCTGGGCGGCGGCTTCCTCCAGGCGCAGCGGCTCAGAGCCTGGCTCCAGGGGGCGGGCCCACAGCAGGAAGCGCTGCACCAGGCGCTCCAGGGCCTCGGTCTCCTCCAGCAGGGCATCCCCCGCAGCCCCCTGCCCGGCCTTGCGCAGCAGCTGGCCCTGCACCTTCAGCACTGCCAGGCCGTTCTTCAGCTGGTGGGCCACGCCGGCAGTCATCTCACCCAGCTCGGCAAAGCGCTCCCGCAGCTGCAGGCGGCGGGCCTCCAGCTCCGCCTCGGTGACGTCCTCAAACTGCACCAGGGCCCCGATGCGATCCGGGGCTTCCATGCGCTGCACCTCCCAGCGCCGGCCCTTCACCGTTAGGCGTCGCGGCGGCCCGGGTTCGCCGTCCAGGGCCTCCCGTAGCCAGGGGAAGGGCTCCAACACAAAGACCGCTTCCAGTCCCACCACCCCCGCCGTGACCCCCAGCAGGTCCCGTCCCGGGCGGTTCAGGGCGGCCAGGCGCTGGCGCTGGTCCACCCACAGCAGGCCCTTCGGCAGCGCATCCACCAGGCGCTCATGAACCGTGCGTAGCTCTCCCAGGGAGGCCGCCAGCTCCCCCCGCTCCCGCAGGCTGCCAGCCACTGCAGACAGCAGCAGGCCCTCGGGATCCTGCGGTCCCTGACGGCGGAGACGGGCCCAGCGCACCAGCAACACCAGGAGGGCGCCCCCCACGGTCCCAATGGGCAGGGCCAGGATCAGCCAAGAGAGGGCCTCGGGTCGCATGCCCTCAGGGTATGCTGATTTCTATGGAGAGGCAGCCCATCTACGTGGTCTCAGGCGGCTCAGGCGAAACCGCCTACCGCATGGTCCAGGCCGCCCTCACCCAGTTCAGCCGGGGTGAGGCCAGCTCCGTGGTGCGGCGCTTCCAGAATGTCCGCGAGCAGAATGACCTGGACAAGGTCCTGGAGATGGCCGGCGAAAAGCGGGCCGTCATCATCCACACCACGGTCTCCCGGGAGATGCGGGACTACATGGCCCTGCGCTGCGCGGAGCTGCGGATCACCCAGGTGGACCTCTTCGGCAACCTGCTGGACACCCTGGCCCTCTACCTGCGCGAGCGGCCCGAGGAGCAGCCGGGCAACTTCCACATGATTGGCGACAAGTACTTCAAGCGCATCGAGGCCATCGAGTTCGCCCTGAAGTTCGATGACGGCATCGACATGTCGGGCCTGCCGGACGCCGACATCGTGCTGGTGGGCATCAGCCGCACCAGCAAGACCCCCCTGTCCATGTACCTGGCCATGGAAGGTTTCAAGGTCATGAACGTGCCCCTGGTGCCCGGGATTCCCCTGCCCCCTGAGGTGGAGGGCATCCCCCAGGGCCGCATCGTGGGCCTGACCATCCAGCCGGAGCGCTTGCAGGAGATCCGGACGAACCGCCTGAAGCGCCTCGGGGGCACGGGCACCGCCGATCACTACAGCGACCTGGGCCGCATCCTCGACGAGCTCACCTACGCTGACGTGGTGTTCAAGCAGCACCGCCGCTGGCCCGTCCTGGACGTCACCGGCCGCAGCATCGAAGAGACCGCCGGCCTCGTGCTGGATCGCGTCTTCGGCAAGGAACGAGCGGTCTAGCTAGAGCTCGTCCTCCAGCCGCTGCACGAGGGTGCGGAGGATCTTGAGGCGGCCGTAGCGTTTGTCCTGGCTCTCCACCAGGGTCCAGGGGGCGATCTCGGTGCTGGTGCGGTCGATCATGTCGCAGATGGCCCGCTCGTACTGGGGCCACTTCTCACGGTTGCGCCAGTCCTCCTCGGTGATCTTGAAGCGCTTAAAGGGCGTAACCTGGCGCTCCTCGAAGCGGCGCAGCTGCTCCTCCTGGCTGATGGAGAGCCAGAACTTCAGCAGCAGGGTCCGGCTGCGCACGATCTGGTCCTCGAAGTCGTTGATCTCGCTGTAGGCCCGCTGCCAGTCGGCCTCGGAGCAGAAGCCCTCGACCCGCTCCACCAGCACCCGGCCGTACCAGCTGCGGTCGAAGATCATCACCTTGCCGCGGCGGGGGAGGTGCCGCCAGAAGCGCCAGAGGTAGGGCTGGGCCCGCTCATCCTCGGTGGGCGCGGCCACGGGCTGGATGCGGTAGGTCCGGGCGTCCAGGGCCTGCGTGATGCGCCGGATGCCGCCGCCCTTGCCGGCTGCGTCCACGCCCTCGAAGACCAGCACCACCGAGCGCTTCTTGAAGTTCTTATGCCGGGTCAGAAGGTTCAGGCGGCCCTGGAGGGTCAGCAGCTCATCCTCGTAGTCCTTCTTCTCCAGGCACCGAGTGAGATCCAGGGCCCTCAGGACGTTCGTCTCGTCGAGGCTCACCAGCGGCTGGGGGGCGGGCGGCGGCAGCGAAGGAGCGGGGTTGTCGAGGCGGGCGCGCAGCTTTTCCAGCAGGATGCGGCCCACGGTGAGCCGCTGGTAGCGCCAGTCCGTGGCCTCCACCACGATCCAGGGCGAGACGGCGGTGCTGGTGGCGCGCAGAGCGCGCTCGGACACCTGCCGGAAGCTGTCGTAGCGCTCGAAGTGCTCCCAGTCCCGAGGCGTCACCCGCCAGCTGGTCTTGGGATCCTTTTCCAGCAGCTTCAGGCGCTTCTTCTGGGCGTCCTTGCTGAGGTGCATCCAGAACTTCAGCACCAGGGCGCCTTCGTTAATGAGCATCTGCTCGAAGCGAGCGATGCGCGCCATATCCTGATCCAGCTCTGAGGTCTTGATGTGGCCTGAGGTGCGTTCGAGGATGGGCCAGGTGTACCAGGAGCCATCGAAGATGCCGATCTTCCCCTTGGGCGGCAGCATGCGCCAGTAGCGCCACATGTGGGGCCGCTCGCGTTCCTCGTCAGAAGGCTCGTCCAGGCCGTGGACCTGGATGTGCCGGGGGTCCATCCACTCGTTGAGGGTGTTCACGGTCTCGCTCTTACCAGCGCCGTCCACGCCCGCCACCAGGATGACCACCGGGAACTTCGCCGACCCCAGGTCGAACTGCGCGTTCAGCAATGCCTCCCGCAGAACCGCCACCTCCCGGTCCCAGACGTCCTTCTCAACCTTGTGGCCGAGCTCCGCGGATTCAAACATGGTGCCTCCGGGTGGTGGTGACACTCTACCGCGGGCGGCCGTACGGCCTCAGTATTCCGTAGCCAGGTCCCCGCCCCGGGCGGCCTTCTCGAAGGGCTGGAAGACGGGGGCACCAGCGGCTTGGGCGATCCACTCGGCCACGCGGATGCCGTCCACAGCGGCGGAGGTGATGCCCCCGGCGAAGCCCGCACCCTCGCCGCAGGGGTAGAGGCCGGGGTGGGACAGGGACTGGCCGTCCTCGCCCCGCAGGAGCTGGAGGGGGCTGCTGGTGCGGCTCTCGATGGCCAGGAGGATGGCCTCGCGGCTGGCGAAGCCGTGGAGCTTTTTGTCGAACAGTGGCAGGGCCCCGGCCAGCTGCTCTCGCACGAAGTCCGGCAGACAGGTGCGCAGGTCTGCGGCCACGGCAAAGGGACGGAAGCTGGTGCGGGGCAGCCGCCCCGTGGCCCGGCCCTGGAGGAAGTCCTGCACGGCCATGGCGGGGGCGCCGTAGGTCTCGCCGGCGGCGCGGAAGGCGGCCTGCTCCCACTTACGCTGGAAGTACATGCCGCCCAGGGGGTGCTCGCTGCCGAAGTCCGCCGTGCCCACCTTGGCCACCAGCCCCGAGTTGGCGAAGCCCGAGTCCCGCTTCTCATTGCTCATGCCATTCACCACCACCCCGCCGGGCTCGCTGGCGCACTGGGTGACCTCGCCCCCGGGGCACATGCAGAAGCTGTAGGCGGCGCGGTTCAGGCCGAAGTTGCAGACCAGCTTGTAGTCCGCGGCGGGCAGCGAGGGATGGCCGGCGCCCGGCCCGTACTGGGAGCGGTCGATGAGGTCCTGGGGATGCTCCACCCGCACGCCCATGGCGAAGGGCTTCTGGCGCAGGGCTACCCCATGGCGGTGCAGCATCTCGAAGGTGTCCCGGGCGCTATGCCCCGGGGCCAGCACCAGGGCCTCGCAGGGAAGCTCCTCACCACTGGCCAGCACCGCAGCGCAGACCCGGCCCTGGGCATCGAAGCGGACGTCCTCCAGGCGGGCGCGGAAGCGGTACTGGGCGCCCCGGGCCTCGGCGTCCCGGCGGATCAGCACGGCACAGCGGCGGATCACATCCGTGCCCACATGGGGTTTGGCCAGGTAGAGGATGCGAGGGTTCGCGCCGAAGCGGACGAAGGCCTCCAGCACGTAGCGGGTGGCGGGATGGCCGATGCGGGTGGTGAGCTTGCCGTCGCTGAAGGTGCCAGCACCGCCCTCGCCGAACTGGGCGTTGGCCTCGGGATCCAGGGTGCCGTCCTGCCAGAGGCCCGTGATGGCCTTCACCCGCTCGCTCATGGCGGGGCCGCGCTCCAGCACGATGGGCTCGATGCCGTAGTCCAGCAGGCGCAGGGCGCAGAAGGTACCGGCGGGGCCGCTGCCCACCACCACCACGCGGGGGCGGCGGACCACGGGGGCCACGGTCCAGGCCACGGCTTCGGGCGCCAGATCCAGCTTCAAGCCGCCCGGCAGGGCACCGACGGTCAGGGGCCGCTCCGTCTCGAAGGCGAGGGTCACCAGGAAGCGGATGGCCCCCTTGTGCCGGGCGTCCAGGCTGCGGCGCTCCAGGGTCACCGCCCGGAACTCAGCCGCTGCCCCACCCAGCACCCGCACCAGCGGCAAGGCCAGGTTCCCGGTCTCTTCCCCCAGCTCCAGGGGCAGGTTGGACAGCAGGTAGCGCATCAGCTCCTCGGCGGAGGGAGTCCACGGGACCCAAAGCCAGACTCAAGCCTAACCGCTACCGCTGAAAGCGCGGGTAGGAGCCCAGGACGCGCAGCATGGTGGCGTATTCGCCCAGGTGGTCCAGGGCGCGGCGGACGGTCTCTTCCCGGGCATCGCCCACCAGGTCCACGTAGAAGAGGTACTCCCAGGGGCTGCCCTGCAGGGGGCGGGACTCGATCTTGGTGAGGTCGATGTCGCGCAGGGCGAACACGCTCATGGCCTTGAACAGCGCCCCCGCCTGGTTCTTGAGGGTGAACACGATGGAGGTCTTGGCCTCGCCCTCGAAGGCCTTGGGCTCGCGCTGGATGGCCAGGAAGCGGGTGAAGTTCTCGGGATCGTCCTCGATGCCCTCTTCCAGGATCTGCATCCCGTTCAGCTCCGCCGCCCGCCGGGAAGCGATGGCCGCCGTGTCCCGGGCGCCGGAGGCCTTCAGCAGTCCCACACTGCCCGCGGTGTCGTAAGCCTGCTCCGCCAGGATGCCTCGGCTGTGCAGGTACTGGGCGCACTGGGCCAGGGCCTGGGGATGGCTGATGGCCTTGCGGATCTCGGCGCGGTCCACGCCGGGCAGGGCAATGAGGCAGTGCCGCACCCGCAGCAACCACTCGCCCACGATCACCAGATCGTGCTTCAGCAGCAGGTCGTAGTTCTGGTGGATGCTGCCCGCCAAGGAGTTCTCGATGGGCACCATGCCCGCCTCGCAGGCCCCGGCGCGCACCGCCTCAAAGACCCCCTCGAAGGCCTCGCAGGGCAGCGTGTCCACTGCCCCGAAGTGGCCCAGCAGCGCCTGCTCGGAGTAGGCGCCAGCCACGCCCTGGAACGCGATCTTCATGCCTTCTCCTTCTCGGCCCAGGCCAGGATCTTGCGGAAGCCCGCCCCCACATCCGCATCGGAGGCGGCGATGGTCATGCGCACGAAGCCCTCGCCCTGCTCGCCGAACGCCGAGCCCGGCACCAGGCCCACCTGGGCGACTTCCAGGATGCCCTCGCAGACCTCCACCGAGGGCCGACCCAGCGGCCGCACATCCAGGAAGAAGTAGAAGGCACCCATGGGTGGCGGAACGAGAACCCTGGTGCTGCCCACCTCGCGGGCGATCTCGAGGACCAGCGCTCGGCGCTGGGTGTAGGCCGCGCGCATCTGGGCGGTGGCGACCTGGACCTCCGGGTCCACCAGGGCGAAGGCCGCGGCCTTCTGGATGAAGGGGGCCACGCAGGTGATGGAGTTCTGGCTGGCCTTGAGGGCATTGGCGATGACCCGGGCGGGGGCCGCCAGGAAGCCCACCCGCCAGCCGGTCATGGCATAGGTCTTGGAGAGGCTGTTGACGATGAGCGTGCGGTCCTTGGCCCCGGCCACCGCCGCAGCGCTGGTGGGTCGCTCGCCGTAGTAGAGGCTGCCGTAGACCTCATCGCTGACCACCCACAGGTCGTGGGCCTCCGCGAAGGCCTGCAGCTGCTCCAGGTAGTCCCGCGTGGGGTAGGCCCCAGTGGGGTTGGAGGGATAGTTCAGGACGATGGCCCGGGTCTTGGGCGTGAGGGCCTGGGCCCAGGCCTCCAGGGGGGGAATGAAGCCGTGCTCCGCCGGTGCCGGCACGCGCACCGCCTCGCCCCGCAGCATGACCACCATGTTGGCGTGGGTGGCCCAGGTGGGGTCGGGGACCAGCACCTCGTCGCCGGGGTTCAGGATGGCCTGGAGGGCGGTGTAGTAGGCGTGGATGCCGCCGTGGGTGACGAGGATCTCGCTGGCCGGGTCGTAGACCACGCCCTCGTCCCGCTGCAGCTTGGTGGCGATGGCCTGCCGGAGGTCAAGATAGCCGCTGGAGGGGCCGTAGTGAGTCAGGCCGGCCTGCAGAGCCCGGCTGGCCGCGGCCAGCACCGCCGGGGGCGTGCCAAAGTCGGGGTCGCCCACCTGCAGCCCGATGATGGGCTGGCCGCTGGCCTTCAGCGCCAGGATGCGGTCCGCCATGGCCACGGTGGCCGACTGGCGGATGAGCTCAAACTGTCGGTTCAGTGCGTTCATGGGGTTCCCTGTCCTCCATGTTCGCATCCCAGCCCCTGGATTGCAGGGGGGCCGGGCTAATTTCAGGGGTTCAGGAAAGCAATCCTGCTTATCGGCCTTGCTCCGCCAGTTTGGGCTTTCAAGGATCTCCACTAAGGACACGAAGAACTGCCGAAGAGGGCACGAAGGCAAGTCGTTACGCCGATAGGGCCTCCGGGCCTGCGGCCCCCGGTCGCCTGCGACCGGCCAAGGGGGTGGCGGCTGGAACGGCTCTTGGGGGCCGCAGCCAGCCGCCGCCCCCTTGGGGATGCCCGCGGTGGGTCTAGGTGAATTCGTGTGCTTCCTGAGCCCGCAGGGCGCCTTCGTGTCCTTCGTGGAGCGCTTTTTGGGCGGAGGCAGGCCGATAACCAGGAAAGCTTAAGTGTGCCGGCCTCCATCTGCGCCATCTGCGTCATCTGCGGTTCCGCTTTCCCGCTGTTCTGCATGACTGCTTTCCCGGTCCCCCCGGCTGAAGGTAGATCTGGGCCAACATTCCCATACCTGGGAGCATCAGACAGGTATCGGCAGATTGAGTTGAACCGCAGGCAGGAGCAGGTCATGACAAGCACGGGACTGAAGCGCGTGGTGGTGGCGGGGGGCACGGGCCTGGTGGGGCGGCCGCTGGTGCAGGCCCTGGTGGACCAGGGTGCGGAAGTGACGGTGCTGAGCCGGAACCCCAGCGGCGTGCATCTGCCCTCGGGCGCCACGGCCCGCACCTGGGAGGACCTGCCCAGCCTGCTGACGGGGACGGATGCCGTCATCAACCTGGCGGGCGAAGGCATTGCCGAGGGCCGCTGGAGCCGGGCCCGCAAGGCCGCCATTCGCGACAGCCGCGTGCAGGCCACGCAGCGCCTGGTGCAGGCCATGCAGGCCTGTGCGCAGCCCCCCAAGGCCCTGGTGAACGCCTCGGCCATTGGCTACTACCTGCCCTGTGACGATGCCCCGCTGGACGAGTCGGCGGACTCGGGCATGGGGTTCCTGGCGGAGGTCTGTCGCGCCTGGGAGGTGGAGGCCCTGGCCGCCGCCCCCCTGGGTGTGCGCGTGGCCCGGGTGCGCATCGGTGTGGTGCTGGCGAAGGAAGGCGGTGCCCTGCCCAAGATGGCCCTGCCCGTGCGCTGGTTCGCTGGCTGCAAGCTGGGCTCCGGCACCCAGGGAATGAGCTGGATCCACGTGGATGACCTGGTGGCCATGCTGGTGGAGGCCGCGGCCAATGCCGCCTGGAGCGGGGCCTTCAATGGCACCGCCCCCAAGCCCCTCTCCAACGAAGCCTTCACAAGGGTCCTGGCCAAGCGCCTGCACCGCCCCCTGCTGCCCGTGCCGGGCTTCCTCACCACCTTCGCCGTAACGACCCTCC
>CAITBU010000296.1 GCA_903890595.1 uncultured Holophagaceae bacterium
ACCTTCGTGGGGCCCACCATCATGTACGCCTACCTCCAGTCCATGGGCCTGGTGGATGACCACCTGAGTACCTGCTGGAAGCGCCAGGCCCGGCTCGCCGAGCAGGCCCCGGGCCTGTAGACTGGAGGGTCCGGAGCCGCCGTGTCCAAGCCCTTCTACATCACCACCCCCATCTACTACGTCAACGACCGTCCCCACATCGGCCACACCTACACCACGGTGCTGGCAGATGTGCTGGCCCGATACCACCGCATGCGCGGGGAGCAGACCTACTTCCTCACTGGCACGGACGAGCACGGCCAGAAGGTGGAGAAGGCCGCAGCGGCCAGGGGCATTACCCCCAAGCAGCTGGCGGACGAGGTGGTGGCCAACTACACCGACCTCTGGCAGCGCATGGGCATGACCCACTTCCGCCTCATCCGCACCACGGACGAGGACCACAAGGCTCAGGTGCAGCACCTCTTCAAGCGGCTGCTGGATAAGGGCGACATCTACAAGGCCACCTACAAGGGGCTCTACTCAGTTAGTGACGAGGCCTACGTCACCGAGCTCCAGGCCAAGGAGCTGCAGGCCCAGGGCCTGGCCCATCAGCTGGTGGAACTGGAGGAGGAGACCTACTTCTTCCGCCTCAGCGCCTACCAGGACCGCCTCCTGAAGCACTTCGAGGACCACCCGGAGTTCGTGCAGCCGGACTTCCGCTTCAACGAGGTCAAGCGCTTCGTGGAGGGCGGCCTGCAGGACCTGTCCATCAGCCGCACCAGCATCACCTGGGGCATCCCCGTCCCCGGCGATGAGAAGCACGTCATCTACGTCTGGTTCGATGCCCTGTTGAACTACCTATCCGCCTGTCCCGCCAATACCTGGCCACCAGACCTCCAGTTGGTTGGCAAGGACATTCTCCGCTTCCATGCGGTGTACTGGCCGGCCTTCCTCATGGCCGCCGGCATGTTCCTCCCCACCACCATCCTGGCCCACGGCTGGTGGCTCATGGGTGACGACAAGATGTCCAAGAGCAAGGGCAACGTGGTCCGTCCGGACACCCTGCTGCACTTCGGCAACGACGCCCTGCGCTTCTACTTCATGCGGGACATGCAGGTGGGCTACGACCGCAGCTTCACCTATGAGGGCTTCATCGACCGCCTCAATGCGGACCTCGCCAATGGGCTGGGGAACCTGGCTTCCCGGACCCTGAGCATGATCCAGCGCTACCGGGCCGGCGTGGTGCCCCTGCCGTCGGTGCTGGACGCCGACGACCAGGAGCTGGCCGATCAGCTGCTGGCGGTGTTCCCGGCCTATCTGGAGAAGGCCCGGGCCAGCGACTTCAATGGCGCGCTGGACCTGCTGTGGACCTACCTCCGGGCCCTGGACGGCTACATCGTCCGGGCTGAGCCCTGGAAGCTGGCCAAGGATCCGGCCAACGACCCCAAGCTGGATGCGGTGCTGGCCATCCTCTACCGCGCCCTGCGCGCCACAGCCCTGCTGGTGGCGCCCGTCATGCCCGGCCTGGCCCAGGACCTCTGGACCGCCCTGGGTCACAGCACCCAGGTGGCGGATAGCACCTTCCACGGCTTCGCCCTGGATGGACCGGCCGTGGGTCCCATCGGCGAGGCCAAGCCACTCTTCCAGCGCATCGACAAGGAGAAGGAAATGAACGAAATCGAGGCTGCGGCCGCCCCTGAACCCGTGCCGCCCACCCTGGATGTGCCGGCGATCCGCGAGACCGTGGACGCTGACAGCTTCTTCAAGGTCGACCTGCGCGTGGGCAAGATCCTGGAAGCCGAGCGGGTCCCCAAGAGCGACAAGCTCATCAAGATGAAGGTGGACCTGGGCATCGAGCAGCGCACCATCGTGGGCGGCATCGGCAAGGCCTACGAGCCCGCCGACCTGCTGGACCGCCTGGTGGTGGTGGTGGCCAACCTGGCTCCCCGCAAGCTCATGGGCATCGAGAGCCACGGCATGCTGCTGGCCGCCAGCGACAATGCCAGCAAGCCCTACCTCATCGCCCCGCCCGCCGATGCCCAGCCTGGGTTCCTGGTGAAGTGAGGACCCCGGTCTTCAGCTTCCAGCACGAGGTCCTCACGGATGCCCCCTTTGCGCACATTCGGGGCCGCCTGGAGGCTGCCCCGGTCCCCGGAGGCTTCCGCAGCCTGACGACGTTGAGCCACTGGGGGCCACTGGACGCGGAACCGGGCCGCCTCCGTGTGGGGTGGGGCCGCACCTGGTTCGGTGCCACCGAGGAAGGCTTGCTGACTGTTACCGAGGCCGCCACCGGGGCTCACCTCCGTCTGGAGGGGCGCCTGCGGGGCTGGGCCGGGTTCGTGCTGTTGGGCCGCCTGCGCTGGAAGGCCGATGGCCTCCTGGAGCGGTTCGTGGAGGAGCTATGAAGTTTTTCAGCTGGAATGTGAATGGCTTCCGCTCGGTCCTCAAGAAGGGCTTCATGGACTGGCTGGAGGTCGCCGAGCCCGACGTCCTCTCCCTGCAGGAGATCCGCTCCGAGTGGGAGGAGGTGGACCTGGGCGTCCGCCGCCAGCTCGAGAGTGCCTATGACATCTGCTGGTTCCCGGCCCGCAGCAAGAAGGGCTATGCGGGCTCGGCCACCCTCACCCGCCGGGAGCTGGGCTTCACCCTCACGCCTGGGCTGGGCATCGAGGCCTACGACGCCGAGGGCCGCATGATCTCTGCCCAGCGGGGGGAGCTGGTGTTCCTCGCGGGCTACTTCCCCAACGCCTCCCAGGGGCTGGTGCGCCTGCCTTTCAAGCGGGCCTTCGCCCAGGACCTGGCGAAGTTGGTGGCCGCCCACCACGCCGCTGGCCGGCACGTGCTCATGGCGGGCGACATGAACGTGGCCCCCGGTGAGCTGGATCTGGCCCGGCCCAAGGACAACCTCCTCAGCCCGGGCTTCACCGTGGAGGAGCGGGCCGACTTCCAGGGCTACCTGGCGGCGGGCCTGGTGGATGTCCTGCGGGAGCGCCACCCCGGGGAACCGGGCCTGTACTCCTGGTGGACCGCCCGGGGCGGGGCCCGCGAGCGCAACGTGGGCTGGCGGATCGACCTCTTCTTGGCCAGCCAGGGCCTGCTGGAGCGGGTGCAGGACGCCCAAATCCATGCGAACGTGCTCGGCTCCGACCACTGCCCCATCAGCCTAGAGCTGACTTAGCTTTTTCGGATCCAAAACAGCAAGGGCCCCGACCGGGGCCCCTGCTGTTTTGGATTGCGGTCGGCTACTTGATCTTCTTCAGAGAAGGATCTTTGAGCATCTCGCGGGCCATTTCGGCGTTCTTGCCCTTGGGAGCCAGCTCCAGGTACTTCTCCAAGTTCGACTTGGTCCCGCGCAGGTTGTTGTCGCCGTACTCCACCGTGGCCAGCAGGTAGTAGGCCTCGGCGTAGGTAGGGGCCACCTGGAGGGTCTTAATGAACAGGACCTTGGCCTCCTTGGTGTTGCCGCTGTTAAAGGCCTCCACGCCCTTGTTGTAGATTGTGTCGGGATTGGGGCCGGTGAGGGTCTCCAGCATGGCGGTGTACTTCTGCTCGCCCGCAGCATCCCCCTTGGCCTTGCTGGCGGCGATGAGACCCACGATGACGGGCTGGTCCTTGGCGTTCCGCTCCAGGGCCCTGAGGAGGTAGGGCAGGGCGGCCTCCTTGGCGGCCCCGGCCTGGGATGTGCAGATGCCCAGCACCCGCTCCACCTTGAGGATCTCTGGGCCCAGCTCGGCCTTCTCCTTTTCGTCCTTCATCTTGTCCACCGCCTCCAGGAGGTTCTTGTAGGCCTTCTCCACCAGGGGCAGGGCCTCACCAAACTTGGACTCGTTGTACAAGGGGATGGCTGAGTTGAAGGCGTCGCGGCCCTCGGCGTTCAGGGCAGCGCCGGGGTCATCCACGATGGTGGCGTTGAGGGCCCCGGTGGCAATGGCCTGGGCCCGGTTCTCTTCCTTGGTCAGGAGAATCACGATCTTCTTGAGGACATCAGCCAAGGGAATCTTGACCATGGACTTCTGCTCGATGTAGCCCGGGGCGCTGACGGTGAACTCGAACTCCTGGGGTTCCAGACCCACCTGCAAGAAGCCACCGTTTTTGTCGACCACCAGCTCCTTGGTCCAGTTGCGGTCCAGCCGCTTAAGGATGACCTTGGCCCCGGGAATGGCATCGCCGGCCTTGTTCTGGATCCGGCCAGCGATCCGCCCGGTGGACTCCGCAGGGAGGATCATGCAAATCACGGGGAGCATGAGGGCAAGGGTTAGGCGTCGCATGGGTCTTCCTCCAAAAGCACTTTTCATCGTTCCACAGGGCGGCCATTCCCAGGAGTGCTTTTCGTCAAAAGACGGCCTCGTTATCATCTTGGGGCCCGAGGACCTGCACCCACGCACAGAGGGTGCAGGAAAATTCGGGCTGTGGTAGGCTTCCGCCCATATCCTCCCTGGACCGATTGAGGTAGCCCATGAGCCCCGCCATGCCGGAAGCGTCCCTGACCTCCCTGATCCATCTCCTCGCTGAACAGGCCCTGCTTGCCTTGGGCGTTCCGCATCCCCTTATGAAGGAGGTCCCGCCCGCCAACCCAGCGGCGGCCCGCTTCTACATCGACCTCATCGGCGTGCTCAAGGAGAAGACTGCGGCCGCCTGCACTGTCGAGGAGTCGTCCGAACTCGAAGAGGTCCTTTATCAGCTCCGCATGCGGGCGATGGACCTGAAGCCTCAGGCGGATGGCCAGAAGGCCGCGCAGTCATGAGGCCACAGGGTCTGGCGGGACAAGGGGCGCTGCTTTGGCGGATTGTCCTCGTACTCGGCATGACCCTGCTGCCATCCCTCCTTGGGGCCATCGAAAGCCCTGCTCCGGTCGCACCCGCCTCCGTCCCCGCCGTGGCCCTCAGCCACCGGGCCCGCCAGCTCATGAGGGCCGTGGCCAAGGGTGATGTTGAGGCCATCCGCAGTGCCCAGCTGGACGTGGAGATTCTCCGTCGCACCTACTCCACGCTGGACGTGGCCCCCCTGGTGGAGGCCATGGCCCTCTGGGCTTCCCAGCGAGGGATTGAGGGCCACCCCCAGGTTGGCCTCGAGGGCCTCCAGGCGGTTGAGCGCTGGGCCCCTGACCATCCGACCCTGCTGGGGGCTCGCATCGCCCTGACTCGCCAGCAGGGGGTGCGGGGCTGGCTGTGGAGCGTGCCTGACCTCATCCGCCTGACCCGCATTCGCATTGACCATCCCAGCCATCGCTGGCTGTGGCTGACCCAGCACCTGGGCATGCTCCGCCTGGGCGCCACCCTGCTGATATGGGGTTGGGCTCTGGTCCTGGGCTTGCGCTACCGCCACGTGCTGCGGGACCTCTGGGAAGGCCCGCTGCGCCGCAAGGGCGTGCATCCGGCTCTGGCCGCGGTTCTTGGTGCGCTCGTTCTAGCGGGCCCCGTGCTCCTGGGCCTGGACCCCATGGCGGCGGCCATCCTCTGGCTATTCCTTCTGGGCCCCCTCCTGCTGCCTGCCGAGGTCAAGGCCACCGTCCTCATCCTGTGTCTGCAGGTCATTCATCCTGCCCTGGTGGCCCTGGAGCCCTGGGCCGAGACAGAGCCGGGACCCAGCCTCCAGACCCTGCAGCTGCAGCCCCAGGTGGTGCCGGGCAGTGGCCGCAACCTGAGCCGCCTCTCCCTCCAGGATCAGGCCTTCCTGGCGGGCTGGAGCCAACTACAGCACCAGGACTGGAAAGCCGCAGCGGCCACCTTTCAGGCCCTGGCCGACCTCCCTCCAGGCCAGCCGGAAGTCCTCAACAACCTGGGCGTAGCCCGCTTCCAGTCCGGTGATCTGCCGGGGGCCGAGCGGGCCTTCGAGCAGGCCCTGGCCGCCGCCCCCCGCATGGAGATCCTGCTCAACCAGAGCATCCTGGCCTTCAGCCGCCTGGACACGGCCGCTGGCTCCGCCAAGCGGGAGCAGGCCCAGGCCCTGGCCCCTGCCGCCTATGCCCTGCTCATCTCGCTGAACGATGCCCGCCGGGACACCCGCACCTATCCCATCCCCTTGCCAGATACCCCCGAGCGGCTGGCCGCCCTGGCAGGTGGTCCCGCCCAGCTGGCAACCACCCCTGCCTTGCCCCTCCTGGAGCCCTCCTTCCTGGCGGCCCTCCTGCTCCCTGGCTTGGGCCTTCTGCTCTTCCTCGCACGAGTGAAGGGCAGCATCCGCGTGGCCCACGCCACCCAATGCGTCCGCTGCGGCGAGCCCTTTCACACCACGGACAGCCCCGAGCCAGCCACCTGCTCCAAGTGCCATCACCTTTTTGTTCTCAGGGATGGCCTCCATGCCGAGAACCGGCGGCGCAAGCTGGACCAGGTAGCGGCCCACCAGCGGACGACCCGCTGGGTACACCGGTCCCTGGTGCTGCTCCTGCCGGGGTGCGACCTGGCCTTCCTGGGGGAGACCCGCGCCGCCCTGGTTGAGTTCATCCCCTTCTGCCTGGCTGCAGGCATGGTGCTGGCCATGGGGCGCACCGTTCGCTACCCCGGGGAGATCCTGCCGGATCCTGTCTCCACCTGGTTGCTGGTAGGCCTGGGTCTGCTGGCTGTCTTCTACCTTCGCTCCTGGCTGAAGCTCGTCATGAGGAGGGCCTGACATGGCACTGGAAGGCTCCCTCCGGGACTTCGACCTGTTCTCGCTGTTCAACATGATCAAGATCCAGGGGAAGAGCGGCACCCTGGTCCTCAGCCAGAACCAGGAGTTCATCAAGGTCTTCTTCGAGAACGGCGAGATCGTCGGCTGTGACTCCAACCAGGTGCGCATGGAAGACCGTCTCGGCACCATGCTGGTGCGCCTGGGGCGCCTGACGGGCGAAGAGCTGCTGGGGATGGTTCAGGTCCAGCGCCAGTCCCTGAAGCGGATGGGCACCCTGTTGCTCGAGGGTGGCAAGGTCACGGCCTCGGACCTCCAGGACGCCCTCTTCAACCAGGCCACCGCCATTCTCCACCGCACCTTCCGGTGGGTGGAGGGAGACTATCGCTTCGACTCTTTCCTGCCCCCGGACTTGGATCGGGACCACTTCGTGCCTATCCCCGTGGACACTGTACTCATGGAGGCCGCCCGCATCCAGGATGAGTGGCCGGAAGTGGAGCGGCGCCTGCCGGGCATGGACGTCCCCCTCGGTCGGACCCAGCGCGCTCTGGCCCTACACCTGGACATCGACCGGGAAGTCTCCTCACTGCTGGGCGGGCAGGGCGAGATGGCCCTCGGGACCTCGGGGCTGACCCACCCCCAGGAAGTGGTCCTCTCCTATTTCGAGGAGGCCCAGAGCCCTTCGGACGTGGTGCAGCAGAGCCGGTTCGATGAGCTCGACACGTGCAAGGCCGTTGCCGATCTGCTGGAGGCCGGCTTGCTGGAGCCCGCCCACGGACCTGGCTCCCGGGCCACCCCGGCCTGGATGGCCGACGGACCCGCCGCCAGCATCGAACCAGACTGGGCCCCCAGTGGGATCCTGTGGCCCCTGGTAGCCCTGGGCATCGCCCTCCCGCTGGCTTTCTATGTGCCGCAGCACCGGCATTCCGTGAACATGGGCCTGGCCAGCCTGCAGGCGGTGGATGTCCAGGTGGTGCCGGCTGGGGACACAAGAATTCGCCAGGCCTGGGCCCTGAGGATGGCATCCCCGAGCGACGGCGGTAGCATGATGGCAAAGGAAATCGGCAGGCCCATGGACGGCAAGAACCCCGTCCCTGACCTGACGACCCTGCCGGATCCCATGGCCTTGCCGGCCCAGGATGCGCCCGCCAAACCCTCCAAGAAGTAAGGACTCCCGATGTATTCGCACCAGCGCCAGGGTTCCCTGGAGGTGATCTGCGGCCCCATGTTCTCGGGCAAGTCCGAGGAGCTCATCCGCCGCATCAAGCGAGCTGTCATTGCCCGGCAGAAGGTCCAGGTCTTCAAGCCTGCCCTGGATGATCGCTATGACGCCTCAGCCATTGCCAGCCACAGCGAGCGCAAGCATGAAGCCATCCCCGTGAAGGACACCGTGGAGCTGGCCCGGCACCTGGATCCGGAGGCCGAGGTGGTGGCTCTGGATGAGGTGCAGTTCATGGACGAGGGCCTCATCCCCATCATCGAGAGCCTCGCCAACCGGGGCGTCCGGGTCATCGCCGGGGGCCTCGACCAGGACTCCAACGGCGAGCCCTTTGGCATCATGCCGATTTTGCTTGCGAAGGCCGATTACGTCACCAAGCTCCAGGCCATCTGCATGGTGTGTGGCGCCCTGGCGAGCCGCACCCAGCGCATGGTGCACACCGGCGGGCAGGTTCTGGTGGGGGCGGCGGAGGCCTACGAGGCGCGCTGCCGCCACTGCCACGAGACCCCCCACGCCACGGGGCGGCGCCTGCTCGAAGGGGAGTAGGTTTCCACTTCGTAAACGGGATGCCCGTCCTGACACCCATCTCCCGGTCCGGCGGCGGGATGTCGGTTCGCCCTGGGTTCGGGCAGGGGTAGACTGGCCGCAGTGCGCTGCTGCAGCACTGTTTCAATCCACCCCGCCCGATGCTTCAGGGCATGCCAGGAGGACGCCATGGCCGGTTCCTACGCCACCTTCACCCACCTCACCGACTACATGGGCTTCGAGGGTCTCCTCACGGACGAAGAGCGGATGATCCGCGAGGCGGCCCGCAAGTTCGTCAACGCCGAGGTGCTGCCCATCATCGAGCAGCACGCCCAGGCCCAGACCTTCCCGCGGCACCTCATCCCCATGATGGG